>JANPDQ010000295.1:0-3789 GCA_031431575.1 Polaromonas sp. | reverse complement strand
GCCGGCCGCATTGGCCAACGGTGTCTTCGTGGGCGAGCATGGCTCATGGAACCGCAAACCGCTGAGTGGCTACAAGGTGACTTTCGTGCCGTTTGCTGGCGGTAAACCGTCAGGCAAAAAAATCGACGTGCTGACCGGCTTCACCAGCCCGGAAGGCAATGCGTATGGTCGGCCCGTAGGCGTGGCGTTTGACAAGCAGGGCGGCCTGCTGGTGGCCGATGATGTGGGCAATGTGATCTGGCGGGTGAGTGCTTCTGGAAATTAGTGCTGCTACACAGGCACTGGCTAAAACGCAGCGCTGGGGGATGGTTAACGCTTAGCCGCTGCGATATTCGATAGCTTTGTGTTGCTGCGATTCGGCAAAACGCAAAGTGGAGTTCGCCCTTTGGGATGAACTCCACATTCTTTCTATGCAAACCAGTTTCCCCAAAGGCAGCAACAGTTCAAAACTGATCGACTGCACCTGGAAGGCTGGCTTGTTTTGGCTACCTTCGCAAAATAATCGAGCAATTAGTTAAACACTGCATTGCTGATGATTCTGCTGTTGTTTCGGTTGGTGTATGTCAAGCTAAATTCGCTGTAGGTCTTGGCAGCAATGTCCGCTGGCCGTGCAGATACGGCGAAGGGGCCGGTAAGTGCAGTGCTGCCAGGGTAGCCAGCATTAAAAAATCGCATTGCTGGGTAAGCCGCGCCTGGTGCGTTCGTAGTTTTAGCACCTTCAAAATACTCGCCCGTATTGATGAGTCGCCACAAATCAGCATCAGGCGAGACCGGGGCAATCCACGTACCAATAAACGGTGTTGCCACGCTTAACTGCAAGGCGTTGGCGATAGCGGTTGGCGTAAACGAAGTGGTAGTAGCGCGCGGAAACTTGTCAGTTGCCGGGTCGGTTGTACCCATTTGCGCAAATGAGTACGGCAGTTTGTCAAGCTTGACGGCATAGGTTGCAACCGGTGTTTTGCCGGCTTGCCCGTTCACGGTCGTCCAGCCGTCGTCGTTGTAAATGGCAAACGTGTAGGTGCCAGCTTGAAAGCCAAAACTGTCGAAAGTAGCATCCGACTGCGCCTCACTTGTGGTGGTGGAAGATGGATTTCGAGTCGTACCAACATTGTTGAATGCCGCACCAAACGCGGTACAGTCCGCAGCAGCCGCACCGATTACGTTGCCCGCGGTGTTGCTTCGGCAAAACCGGAACGTGTCGTCGTCCCTCCAGTTGGTGAAGTTGCCCAATTTGCCCGCAAGCAAGGCGTTGTCGCGCAAGATACGGGGAGAAAGCATCTTCACACTGAAAGGTGTCTGCACACCCGACACATTGATAGACCCTGGGCCAGTAACGACTGCGTAGGTTGCGTTGTTGCCAGGGTCGCGTATGCCAAACACCACATCTCGGCGGTAACTCACTGGGGTGAACACAAATGGTGCGCCAGCTGGCACCACATAAGCCAGCGTGCTTGAGCCTGCGACCGCATTCGTTACCGTGGTGGTGGGGTAAGACAAAACAGGGGCAGTACTAACCGCTATTGTGGTGGTAGTGCGATAGAAGTTTGCGTTGCGGGTGATACGGCCCTGCATACCCACGCCGACCAGGCGACGATCACCAAAAAAACGCAGCGCAGCACTGTTCTGTGGTGTGGCGCAACTGCCTGAGGAACTACCCGAAATAAGTGTTTCGACAGGACCGCGATCCACTGAGCCATCGACGTAGTTCACCTGGAATTGGATGTCAATCTCGCGGCGCGTGCTGCCGTCTGCATTGGTGGTGTTGCGCTCCGCCGTGACAACCGCATTGCTTCTGGTCGAACCGACGAATGCCTGATTTGAACTGAGAGCCAGTGCGGTGTCAGCGTTGAACTCGGAGATTAATGAGCCTTTGGTGCTGCCCCCGCTTAAATAGCAAGTGTCTAGCGAAGCGAATGACGCTGTAGCCGTTGCTGGCAACGCGGTGGCACGCTGCGCATCGTAGTCAGCCAGAAATTGTTTGGCTGCGTCTAGCGCCGTAATTGGCGCAGTAGGGGTGGTGACAACCGGAGTGGTTGGCGTGCCCACTGGCGTAGTCCCCACGGGAGTGGTGCCGGTACCCGGTGGCGGGGTTGTGGTGTTTACTGGTGATTCAGCAGCGGGAGGTACACCTGCTGCACCAAAGTTTGTTGGAGCGTCGCTTCCTCCGCCGCAAGCGCTCAAAGTTAAGGCTGTTGCTGCTGCGAGTGCAATCGCAACACCGCGCCGTTTGATTTGAAAGTTCATGGATTTGCCCTCTGTAAAGTTGTATCGAAGTTGGTCTTTCGCAGTACATACAGCGAATTTGTAACTTGATGTCAACTAGTTTGACGGGGGCGAAGTATTTCCGCATCCCCCAAATGGGGGATGGACGGAAACTTTTTTTGACTTGTGTTTATCAGCAAGACGGGCGAGCTGCCTGACTACTTTTTGGCACGAAAACGCAGACGATTAACAGCCAAAAGCGAATAATATTATGCAAAAATACTGTCTAGCCCAACGTTTATAGGCGCCAGCAGCTATTAATTAAATAGCGTTTGGCCTAGCACTCAGCGTGGCAAGTCGCTAAAACCCATTAAAAACTCGTCTACCGAGCGTGCTGCCTGACGGCCTTCCCTGATGGCCCACACCACCAGCGACTGGCCGCGCCGGATATCGCCCGCCACAAACACCTTGGGCACATTGGTGGCATAGCCACCAATGAAAGCATCGCTGGCTTTGGCGTTGCCACGGTTGTCTTTGTCGATGCCAAACGATTCAAGAATCGACGCAACAGGTGACACGAAGCCCATGGCCAGCAGCACCAGGTCGGCTTTGAGGGTTTGCTCAGACCCGGCGACTTCGACCATCTTGCCGTTGACCCATTCAACGCGTACAGTTTTCAGGCCGGTGACCTTGCCTTTTTCGCCCAGCAGCTCTTTGGTGGAAATGGCAAATTCACGCTCGCAGCCTTCCTGGTGGCTGGAACTGGTACGTAGCTTGACCGGCCAGTACGGCCAGGTCATGGGGCGGTTTTCTTCTTCCGGCGGCTGCGGCATCAATTCAAACTGGGTGACGCTGACCGCGCCGTGGCGGTTGCTGGTGCCCACGCAGTCGCTGCCGGTGTCGCCGCCGCCAATCACGATGACGTGTTTGCCGTCAGCACGCAACTGGCCTTTGACCTTGTCGCCAGCGTTAACCTTGTTTTGCGATGGCAAGAACTCCATGGCGAAATGCACGCCGTCCAATTCGCGGCCAGGCACCGGCAGGTCGCGTGATTGTTCTGCTCCGCCGGTCAAAATCACGGCGTCGAAGTCCTTTTGCAGTTGCTGCGGGGTAATCGTTTCTTTGGCCCAGTTGGTCACTTTGCTGTCTTTGGGCAAGTTGCCGACCATCACGCCAGTTTTAAACGTCACGCCCTCGGCTGTCATTTGCTCAACCCGGCGGTCGATGTGGATTTTTTCCATCTTAAAGTCGGGGATGCCGTAGCGCAGCAAGCCGCCGACGCGGTCGTTTTTTTCAAACAGCGTGACATCATGGCCAGCGCGTGCCAGTTGCTGGGCGGCGGCCATGCCTGCCGGGCCTGAGCCGACGATGGCGACTTTTTTACCGGTTTTGTGCTTTGGCAATTGCGGTGTAACCCAGCCTTCCGCCCAGGCGCGGTCGATGATGGCGTGCTCAATCGACTTGATGCCGACGGCGTCGTCGTTGACGTTCAGCGTGCAGGCGGCTTCGCACGGTGCGGGACAGATGCGTCCTGTAAATTCTGGAAAATTATTCGTGCTGTGCAACGTGGCAATCGCGTTTTTCCAG
>JANPDQ010000294.1:0-9946 GCA_031431575.1 Polaromonas sp. | reverse complement strand
TGGACAAGTCCATAAAACAAACTTCGCGGTAGTTGGGGTGAATGCCGTCTTTCATTTTTCTATCCTTAAATTTCGTTTCGGCAGCCACTCAAAACCGTTTTGAGAACTTTCCGTTAAGCCTAAGATTATTGCACACTATTGGTTCTTGGCAAAACTGCGGCGGCTTGGAAACTCAGCCGCCTCTTCGCATCATGTCGAAGAACTCGTGATTGTTCTTGGTCGCTTTCATGTTTTTCAACATTAGCTCCATAGACTCAATTTCGTCCATGTTGTACATAAACTGGCGCAAAATCCGCGACTTTTGCAAAATTTCAGGGGCAAGTAGCAGTTCTTCCTTGCGGGTGCCGCTACGATTTAAATGAATCGCCGGGAATACGCGTTTTTCATATAGGCGGCGATCGAGGTGGATTTCGCAGTTGCCTGTGCCTTTGAATTCTTCAAAAATCACTTCATCCATCCGGCTACCGGTGTCGACCAGTGCCGTACCAATGATGGTCAGGCTGCCGCCTTCTTCAATTTTGCGGGCAGCACCAAAAAAGCGCTTGGGGCGCTGCAGCGCATTGGCATCGACACCACCCGTCAGCACTTTGCCAGACGATGGCAATACGTTGTTATAAGCGCGCGCCAGTCGGGTAATCGAGTCGAGCAAAATCACCACGTCTTTGCCGAGTTCAACCAGACGCTTGGCGCGCTCAATGACCATTTCAGCCACGTGCACGTGCCTGGCGGCGGGCTCGTCAAAAGTCGATGAAATGACTTCGCCGCGCACGCTACGCTGCATTTCTGTCACCTCTTCAGGGCGCTCGTCTACCAGCAGCACCATCATGATGACTTCCGGATAGTTGGCGGTAATTGCGTGGGCAATGTGCTGCATCATCACGGTTTTACCGGACTTTGGCGGCGCTACCAGCAATGCGCGCTGGCCTTTGCCGATGGGGGCAATGATGTCGATGATCCGGCTGGTCAGGTTTTCTTCACCCTTGATGTCGCGCTCCAGTTTGAACTGTTCACGCGGAAACAGCGGCGTCAAGTTCTCAAACATCACCTTGTGTTTATTGTCTTCAGGCAGACCGTCGTTGACCTTGTCAAGCTTGTTCAGTGCAAAGTAGCGCTCGCCGTCTTTGGGCGTGCGGACTTCGCCTTCAATCATGTCGCCGGTGTGCAGGTTAAAACGGCGGATTTGGCTCGGGCTGATGTAGATGTCGTCGGTGCTGGCCGTGTAGCTCGAATCTGGTGCGCGCAAAAAGCCAAAGCCGTCGGGCAGTACTTCCAGCACGCCGTCAGCAACGATGGTTTCCCCGGTCTTGGAGCGTTTTTTGATGATGGCGAACATCAGCTCCTGCTTGCGCATCCGGCCTACGTTTTCAATTTCTAGGGCTTCGGCTTGCTTTAAGACTTCAGACACATGCAGTGCCTTGAGTTCGTTTAAGTGCATGGATTTACCTGCTGTGGTGGCTAAAAAAATGACTCCGAGAGGAGCGACACGAAAATACGGAAGGAAAAACTGGGAGGGGTTTTTGTGGTTTTGTCTAGAGCCGTGTTGCAAGGCAGGCTTTAGAAACCAAAATTTTGACAGGGTAGCTGGAGCTGGCCTGCGATTGATTTGTATTATGACAGGAAAAAGGCGGGTTTTGGCTTGCTGGCACAGCGCATCGGCTGCTGAAAACCCGCCTAAAAATCACGAAACGGTAGCGGCCTTCAAACCATTTGCTGGTCGATAAACTGCGTCAGCTGTGACTTGGTCATGGCACCGACCTTGGTGGCTGCCAACTCGCCATTCTTAAAGATCATCAGCGTCGGAATGCCGCGAATGCCAAACTTGGCTGGAATGTCGCGGTTTTCATCCACATTCATTTTGGCAATTTGTAGCTTGCCTTCGTACGCGGTGGCCACTTCGTCAAGAATAGGAGCAATCATTTTGCAAGGGCCGCACCATTCAGCCCAATAGTCGACCAGCACCGGGTGTGCTGACTTTAAAACGTCGGCTTCAAACGTGGCATCGGTGGTATGTTTAATCAGTTCGCTGGCCATGTTGGCTCCTTTAAAGTGTTGCGTAAAACCCAAACATCAAGGTATTTTGTCAGAAACCAAGCCCAGAGCGTGTTTTGCCCTCTTCACCCTTCGTCACCATAACTATGACATTGATAGCCAGCCGCAAAGACAACACCAAGGTTTGCAATCCGTGGCTCGGCGTTATGGAGCAGCTCAGCGCAGTATTAAAGCAAACCGGAGTACATCCGTGCGAGGCGATTGTGCTGGTGCCATATGCGCAGCTGATGCATGAGGCCAAAGCTGCCTGGGCTGTGCACGGTGCTGGCGCTGGGCAAACCGCCGTGTTTGTACCGCGCTTTGAAAGCACCATGAACTGGGCGGGCAGCCTAGCCGGTGCAACTGCGGTTGGCATGAACGACATTGCGTACGACGCAGCGCTTGACGCCCTAACTGCGTCCCACTTGCTTCGCTCGGCAGGGTTGGGCCAGCACGCAGACGCGCTTGGCGCGCAGCTGGTCGAATCTGCCTGGTCGGTAGCTCGTGTGGCCGCCGCACAAAACCCAGCAAATCGGCTAGCGTGGGGTGAGGGCCTGGCAACAGAGCTTTCGCAAGGTTTGGAGTCGCCGTACATGGCCTTTGAGCTTGCGGTTGGCCGCATTGCGTTGGCTTGGGCGTCAAGCTCCGCCTACCCGACCGACGTGCTGTTTGATGCGCAGCCAACCATGTTAATTACCATCGACGGTTTACAGACAGACCCGCTGGCAGAGGCGCTTAAAAAGAGCGCTGCCGCGCCAGCGGTGACATTTACTTTTGCCCAACCGCAAGTCGGCGCTGCGCCGCAGCTACACCCCGCGCAAGACGCTGAAGACGAAGCACAGCGCGCAGCCGCCTGCGTTCTGGCGCATTTGGCGCTTGGCCGCAGCCCGGTTGCACTCATCGCGCAAGACCGTTTGCTGACGCGCCGCATTGGTGCCATGCTGGCAGGTCGCGGCGTGCTGCTGCGCGATGAAACCGGCTGGACTTTGTCTACGACGCGCGCGGCCGCCACGCTGGTGGGATTTTTGCGCGCATTGCCCTGGGACGCACCGACCGATGCGGTGCTTGACTGGCTCAAAAACGCACCCGCTTTTGCTCTTGGGGACGTTGCTGCCGCTGAGACTGCCTTACGCAAGCTCGGTCCCCGTTTTTGGCGCGATATACCGATGGACGCCGACGGGTTGGCAGGCGTGACATCCTTAGTTCAAACACTACGCGACGCCATGCAAAGCACGCGCCCATTGGCCAGCTGGCTAAGAGATGTGCGCCTTGCGATGCAAACCACCGGGCAGTGGGACCCCATGGCAAGTGATGCAGCAGGCAGGGCCGTATTGGCTGCTTTGCACCTTGAGGAAAGCATGGCTGCGGTGTTTTCCGAAAATACCCATACTGGCCACAACCCGCGCATGCGGCTGCAAGACTTCACCGGTTGGGCCATGCAAGCGCTGGAATCAGGCAGCTTTGCGCCCGCGCATCCGGAGAGCGCCCAAGTGGTGATCCTGCCGCTCAGCCAGTTGCTGGGCCGCTCGGTTGCGGCGGTTGTGCTGCCGGGGTGTGATGAAAACCGGCTGGCGGTGTCTCCCGAGCCGCCTGCGCAGTGGACGCCGGGCCAGAGAGCGCTACTCGGCCTGCCGTCACGTGCTGATTTGGCCACCGCCCAGCGGGCCGCCTGGCGGGTGGCTTTGGGCCACCGATACCTGGACGTGTTGTGGCGGCAAAGTGAGCGCGGAGAGCGCCTGATGCCCAGCGGTTTTGTGCAAGAGCTGCTGCTAGATGCGGCAGGCGGCGTGGCAGAAAATAACGCCGCGACTGATCCGCGCACGATGCGCACGCTGCCCGTGCAACCCACAGCGCGCCCCATGCCCCTTGGCGCTGCGCTGCTCAGGTTGCGGCCGGTTTTGTCAGCCACGGCGTACGAAGATTTGCGCCGCTGCCCATACCGCTTTTTTGCACTGCGATTACTCAAACTGCAGGAAGCCGATGAGCTTGAAAGCGAGCTCGGCAAACGCGACTTTGGCAATTGGCTGCACGCTACGCTACACATCTTCCATCAAGCATTAAAAGAGGCTCCAGCGCCTGATATACGGGCGCGAGAAGCTATGATTAATATAGCATCTGAACAGGCCGGCAAGGACCTTGCGTTGAGCGCTAGCGAATTCTTGCCGTTTTCTGCCATTTGGCCCAGCACGCGGGACGGCTACCTGAATTGGCTGGCAAAGCATGAAGCCAGCGGCGCAGCCTACAGCGAAGGCGAAGTCTGGAAAAATATGCCGCTGGGCAGCATCACCCTAAGCGGCAAGCTCGACCGGATTGACGCCATGCCAGACGGCAGCCGCATCGTTATGGACTACAAAACCGAGGCGCTTGAAAAATCAAAACAGCGCATTAAAAACGGGCAAGAAGACACGCAGCTGGCGTTTTACGCCGCGCTGCTGCCAGACGACACGCTGGCTGCAGCCTACGTTAATTTAGGTGAGAAATCACCGACCCAGACGGTTGCGCAAGAGGCTGTGGTGGAGCTGCGTGACGATTTGATTGGCGGCATTTTGAGTGACATGGCGCGTATTGAACATGGCGCGACGCTCCCTGCGCTGGGTGAGGGAGCAGCGTGTGAATTTTGTGCTGCGCGAGGTCTGTGCCGCAAGGATTTCTGGTCATGACTCCAACACCCGATGGTGCTGCCTACACTCACAACGGTCAGCGCATATCAGCCGAAGCCTTTTACGCCATTGCCTGCGACCCGCGCCGGAGCGTGGCGGTGGAGGCTTGCGCTGGCGCTGGCAAAACCTGGATGCTGGTCTCGCGCATGGTGCGTGCGCTGCTGGCTGACATGCGCGCTGACGGCCAGGTGCAGCCACAAGAAATTTTGGCGATCACCTTCACCAAAAAAGCCGCTGGCGAAATGCGTGAGCGTTTGTATGGTTGGCTGGAAGCGTTCAGCCAGGCCGATGACGACACGCTGCTCAAAGAACTCACGGCGCGCGGCGTTGATGCTGAAAATATAAGCCAAACAGGGCTTGAGAACAATAAAATAGGACGTGAGCAGCTATTAAATTTATACCGCAGCGTGCTGGCCAGCGGGCGGCCGGTGCAGATCAGAACCTTTCACAGCTGGTTTGCGGCGCTGCTGCGCGGCGCGCCGGTGGCCGCATTGCAACAGCTTGGGCTGCCGACAAATTACGAGCTGCTCGAAGACGATGGCCCCGCCAAAGCGCTGGTGTGGCGCAGGTTCTACACCGCGCTGCTTGCCGCGCCGGATTTAAAAGCCGACTTTGAAGCCGTCGTGCAGGGCTATGGGCGATTTCAAACCGACAAGGCGCTCAATAGCGCGCTCGACAAGCGCGGCGAATTTATGTTGGCCGACAGTGCAGGTGTGGTGGGTGCATCGGTGGTGCATTTTGCCGAGCAGTTTTCTGAGTTTTCGGGCTTGAGCCACCCGGGCGAGTCAATTGCACAAGGCCACGCCAACCGCGAATTGTTTTTAAACGCTGCAAAAGCACTTGGCGCAGCGTCGGCACCCACGTTTTCTGCCAAGGGCGTTGATCTTGAAACAGCCGCTACGAACGGAGATATTCAGGCCGCACTCAAGGCGCTTTTGACCAACGAGGGCACGCCGCGCAAGTTCGGTGAAAAAATCATCGGCATTGCCAACGTGCGGTTAGCGCAAGACGCTGCGCTGCGCGTCCTTGATGCCATTGCCCAGATGGATGCGTGGAATTACCAGCAGCGCATGACGCGCCTGGCCAGGCTGCTGCTGGCTGAGTTCAGCGCGCTCAAAATGGCGCGCGGCTGGGTTGACATGAACGACGTTGAGCGCGCTGCCAGCCTGATGCTGCGCGACCCAGTGCTGTCAAGCTGGGTACAAGAGCGGCTAGATGCGCGTATTCGGCACTTGATGATTGACGAGTTTCAAGACACCAATCCGCTGCAGTGGCAGGCGCTGTCTAGCTGGCTTGAAAGCTACGCCGGTGCAGGCAGCGGCGCGCCCAGTGTGTTTTTGGTTGGCGACCCCAAGCAAAGCATTTACCGCTTTCGCCGCGCCGAGCCGCAAGTGTTTATTGCCGCGCAAGCGTTTGTAAAAGACGCGCTGCAGGGCGACTTGCTGGCCTGTGACCACACGCGGCGGAGCAGCGTGGCCGTGATCAACGCGGTCAACACCGTGATGGGAGATGCGCGTGATTTGGATGGCTACGAAGGTTTCAGGCCGCACACCAGCGCATCGAGTGACTTGGGCAGCGTGTTGCGGCTGGAGCCGATCAACCGTCACGCCAGTGCAGCTGACGACGACTCAGGCAACGACCAATGGCGCGACAGCTTGACCACGCCGCGCGAGGAGGTCGAAGAAACCCTGCACACACAACAAGCCAAGCGCGTTGCCGCCTGGATTGCAGGGCGACTCGCGCCTTCCGCGCAAATGCCGTTGCAGCCAAAAAACATCATGGTGCTGTCGCGCAAACGCGCTGGGCTGTTGCCTTTGCAAGCGGAGTTGCGTGCCTTTAATATCGCTGCTCAAATTGGCGAAAAAACGCAGCTGATTGAATGCTGCGAAGTGCTTGATGTGGTGGCGTTGCTCGATGTGCTGGTGTCGCCGCAACACGACTTGTCGATGGCGCGGGCGCTGCGCTCGCCGCTGTTTAACTTGAATGACGACGCGCTGGTGCAAATCGCGCTGGCCACATCTGCCAGCCAGCGCTCGTGGTTTGATTTGCTATTAAATAACGAGCTGCTTGCGCCTGAATTTATTGGGCTAGGTGCCAAATTGGCTCAATACCAGCAGTGGGTGAACAAGCTGCCGCCGCATGATGCGTTGCAGGCGATTTACGACGCAGGGGACGTGCTGGCCAGCTTTGCCGCTGCCGCGCCTGCTGCGTCCCGGCCCAGCGTGCTGGCCAATTTGCGCGCGCTGCTGCACGCCGCACTCGAGGAAGGTGGCGGGCGCTATGCTACGCCCTATGCGTTTGTCCGGGCGCTTAAAGCAGGCGGGCTGGAGGCACCCAGCGCAGTCAACCCTGAGGCCGTGCGGCTATTGACGATTCACGGTGCAAAGGGGCTGGAGGCCGACACTGTGGTGCTGCTGGACACCGACACCGCGCCACGCAACGCAGACAGCATGGGCGTGCTGATCGACTGGCCAGCCGAAGCCGCCGCGCCGCAAAAGTTTGTGTTTTTAATCAGCGAAAGCAAGCCGCCCGCCTGCGCCAAAACGCTACTGGCCACCGAGCAAGCTGCCCGCCAGCGGGAAGAGCTTAACGCGATGTACGTGGCGCTCAGCCGCGCACGCAGCACGCTGGTGCTGTCGTCCATCACGCCGCACCGACCCGCGCCGCGCAGCTGGTGGCAGCGGCTGTATGGGCTTGCCGCACCTGTGGAATTTCCTCATGCCAGCAGCCAAGCGAGTCAAGCTGAGCAATCCGGACAATTCACTCTAATGCAACTTCCCGAGTTGCCAGAGCACGCACGTATTGCGCCGCAGATTTCGGCAAAACAGGAAGATTCAGACGAGTCGCGTATTGGCAAAGCGATGCACCGCCTGCTGGAGTGGGGCGATGTTGACAACGCCGGTTTGCTGCTGCGGGCAGCGCGGCAATTCGGGCTGAATCCGGGCCAAATTACCGCAGCCCAGGCAATGGCCAAGCGCATACGCAGTGGCGATGCCGCCTGGGCGTGGGACAACGCGGCAGTTCAGTGGCAGGGCGATGAAGTTGAGTTGCTGGTGGCCGGGCAGCTGCGGCGTATTGACCGCCTGGTGCAGCGCAAAGACGCGGGTCACGCTGGGCACTGGTGGGTGCTGGACTACAAATCCAGCCAGCAGCCCGAGCGGCAAACTGAATTGCTGGCGCAATTAAATGGCTACCGCGCTGCAGTCCAGATGATTTACCCGGGCGAGGTGGTGAAAGCGGCATTTTTGACCAGCGCGGGTGGTGTGGTTGAGGTTATTTGAACTTCCAATGCAATCAACGCACACCATAGCTTTTACTTCGCGTTCTTTGCATCTTTGCGCCTTTGCGTTGGAAACTGTCCCCCATGACTGCTTAAACGAACAAATTTCAGCATTTAATGCCTGTAGCGCAATGAATACAGGCGCAAGCAGCTATAAAAGTAATAGCGTTAACACATAACGCGAACGAATTTAAAACAATACACAAAACCATGTCAACTCCCAAAAAATTCACCGTTGCCATCATTGGCGGCGGCCCCGCTGGGCTGATGGCGGCTGAGGCTCTGGCCAACCGCGCGGCACAAATTGATGTGCAGCTTTACGACGCCATGCCTTCTGTCGGCCGTAAATTTTTACTCGCCGGCAAGGGCGGGCTGAACCTGACGCATGCCGAGGACTTTGATCCTTTTGTAAGTCGCTACTTTGAAGCCGCCGCCAGCGTCCAGCCGATGTTGAAACAGTTTGGCCCAACCGAATTGCGCGAATGGGCGCACGGCCTGGGCATTGAAACCTTTGTGGGCAGCTCGGCGCGCGTGTTTCCAAAAGACATGAAAGCCGCGCCGATGCTCAGGGCATGGCTACATCGGCTGCGCAGCTCTGGTGTGCAGTTTTTTATGCGCCACCGCTGGCTGGGTTGGTCGGGCGACGGGCGCCTCCGTTTTTCAACGCCAGCCGGTGAGGCAAGCATCGCTGCCGATGTAGTCGTGTTGGCGCTGGGCGGCGGCAGTTGGGCCCGCTTGGGGTCTGACGGGGCGTGGGTCAAGTTGCTGACCGACCGCGGCGTGCCCGTTGCGCCACTTTTGCCATCCAACTGTGGCTTTGACGTTGCCGCCTGGACGCCGCATTTCACCAACAAGTTTGCGGGCCATCCGCTTAAGTCAGTGGCAATTGATTTCACCGATTCACAAGGCAGCCGTTTTGCACGAAAGGGCGAGTTCGTGGCCACAGCCACTGGGGTAGAAGGCAGCCTGATTTATGCTGCGTCCGGTCTTTTGCGCGGCGAAATTGCCAAATCAGGCAACGCTACTTTCATGCTTGATTTGCTGCCAGACACTGCGCCAGAGAAGGTTCTGGCAGAAGTTAGCCACCCCCGCGGCTCGCGGTCGCTTTCCAGCCACTTGAAGAGCCGCTTAAATCTGGACGGTATCAAAGCGTCTTTGCTGCACGAATTTTTGAACAAAGAAGCCTTCAATCGTCCGGCGCAGCTTGCCCGCGCCATCAAGGCGCTGCCGATCACCGTAGTGCGCCCGCGCCCAATTGACGAAGCCATCAGCAGTGCGGGCGGCGTGCCGTTTGAAGCGATGAATGCAGATTTGCGCGTTACGTCCAGCACGGTGCCGATGCCGGTTTTCTGCGCTGGCGAAATGCTCAATTGGGAAGCGCCCACTGGCGGTTACTTGCTCACGGCGTGTTTTGCCAGCGGCCTGGCGGCTGGGCGGGGTGTTTTGACGCATCTGCAGATTTAAGCGTTTTATGCTTAGTAATCAAACAATACGAGCGCAAACAGCTATGAAAATAATAGCATTTTACTCCTGGGCTTACATTTAGAAATACCCGCGCTTACCAGCGGCAAGGCCAGCTTGGCCCTGCGCACGCTTACAATATGCGGCTGATCCAGCAGGCCCGTTGTGCTCTGGTTTTTGACGATTCGATACCTATTTTTGTGGAGTTTGCCGTGTTTATTTCTTCTGCTTTTGCCCAAACCGCCCCAGCAGCTGCTGGCGGCAGCGACATGCTTTCATCGCTCACAGGCATGCTGCCTTTGGTGCTGATGTTTGTGGTGCTGTATTTCGTCATGATTCGCCCACAAATGAAAAAGCAAAAAGAGCACCGCTCCATGATTGATGCGCTGGCAAAGGGCGATGAAGTCGCCACAGCAGGCGGCATGCTGGGCAAGGTCACCAAGCTGGGCGATTCGTATCTGACGCTTGAGCTGACGCAAGGCGTTGAAGTGCAACTGCAGCGCAGCGCTATTGTGCA
>JANPDQ010000293.1:0-9736 GCA_031431575.1 Polaromonas sp. | reverse complement strand
GAAATGAAAAGGACAACCTGCTTTCGTTACCCGCAACGGCTACGGCGCATCTACCTCCGCGAATGTCCTCCGCCCTTTGGGCTCCTCCTTGATTTCGCTGCGGCAGATACGCCATAACCGCTGCTAAACAGTTTTTTTGATGAAGAACCAAGAGTGGTTTGCCTGAGTGTTCTGCGGAGGTCAAGGAGGAGCGCGTAGCGCGGGGGACACGTAGCAGAACGCTCGGGCAGACCGCTCGCTTTCGACTAAGACGACCAATTTTCCGAAAAACTCATCAACCGCAGTACGCTATATTATCAATAGCTTCTTACGCCCGTTTTTATTGCGCTAGAAGCCTATTTGTGCCTAAAAATTAGCTCAAAACAAGCTGCCGCAGCCAGTCTGGCAGCGTTTTGGCCTTCTGCACGGGGAAATCAACCCAAATAGTGGTGGCGCCCCCGGCGGCGCAAATCACGCCGGGGTTGTCTGCACGCTCCATCGTGCCCCAGGTTTCAAACGTGGTGCGACCGGGGTCTGAGACATACATCTTGACCAGCACATCCCCAGGGTACTGAAGCTGCTTGTAGAAATTGCAAAACGCATTGACGATCACCGGACCCTCGCCCTTTGAGTCGGGCAGACAGCCGATGCTGCGCATCCACTCGATGCGAACAGTTTCCAAGTAGCGAAAGTACATCGCGTTATTCAAGTGGTTCATTGCGTCCATGTCGCCCCAGCGAATGGGTACGACCATTTCAAAAACCAGCTTTTTTGATTCAGGGATTTCAAGCTTCATGGACGACTTCTAAAAACGGGTTAACGATACGCAGCGTGCCGCGCACCAGTTGCCAGTGCTGCAAATCCTCGGTGTACAAAGTGTCTGCGCCAGTTTGCAAGGCGGCTGCAAGCATCACGCAATCGTAAAAGCTGTACTTCAACTCGTTTTGTAAATCCAGCGCGGTGTGAATCAGTTCAGTGCTGGAGCCAACTCGGTTCAGTGGCTGCATAGCTGCGTCGATAAAGGCTTTGCAGTCAACGCTGCTTAGCCGCGCAGCAAACTTTTTACGCGCGACATTGGCAAACTCTTGCACCACCTGGTAGCTGATGCTGCCCCGCCCGGAGCCCAGGCAAATCTCAATTAGCTCGATTGCTTTTGATCGTTTGCGCGGCTCGCTGGCTAAAAAAGCGTAGACGAAAATATTGGTGTCTAAAAACACCGTGCCGATGTTCGTCAATTTAACGTTCATTCATCTCTTCACGGCTAAACGTGCGGCCAGCGTCCGCTTTGGGTAGCGCCTGCATCACGCTGCGAAAGCGGTTAACGGCGCTTTGCCCGTCGCCCGCCTGCACGTAGCTGGCCAGCCATTTACGAAACTCCTCGTTCAGTGTCACGCCCTGGGCGCGCGCCTTGTCCCTTGCCTGGTCAATGAGCTGGTCATTGGCTGATAAAGTAATGTTTCGCATAGCCGTAGTGTACACGACAGTGCGCACTAAAATGCGTTTTTGCGATGCGCGCGGATGCTGGCCAAGATTCCCGCAACAAACAACAAACAAGCCATCGCCTGCAGCAGGGTGGGCCATCGCCCGTCCCACACAAAAGAATAAAACAGCGCAAAAAGGGTTTCACTCACGATCAACTGGCCACACAGGCTAGCGCTTAGGCGTTGGCTGGCGATGTTCCACAAAATGGTTGCCAGCCATGCTGAGCCAATGCCAGTTGCTATACAAATAACAGCTGCTTGCGCCCGATTTTCAAGCGCTAGAAGTGCTTTTGCATCTGAACCGGTCACTAACCACAGCACCAAGGCGCCCAAACCGGTGGCAACACCCAGCCAATTCGCCCAAGTGGTGGCGCTGATGTGTGGGTGCATTTTCAGCCACGTTGCGTTCATCAGCCCGAAGGCTGTCCAGCAAACCATTGACGCCACCGCAAAAGCGACGCCGCGCCAAAAGTCATGGCCCGGGGTTTCAACATACCTCTCAGACTGCATCATTAAAGCCAGCCCCATCAGCGTCAATACCAAGCCCGGCAACAAAGCCGCCCAACGCAGACCGACAGGTTTGCCAAGCAGCATCATCCACAGGGGAATCGTGCCAATAATCAGGCTAGGCACTGCGGTGCCAGCGTCACGTATGGCAAACACCAGCAACAGGTAATAGCCGGTAAAGCCCAGCAAACTCAGGCCAGCGGCTGAAAGGCCTTGGCGCAGCGTCGGCCAAGCGGACTGCCGAACCAAAAATATCAAGACAAAAGACAGCACGCCGTAGCTGAGAAACCGCCCCGCAGTCAAGTCCACCGATGACAAACCGGGCACCATGCGCGGCGCAATAAAAACCAGGCCCCACAAAGCGCCAGCGGCCAACCCGGCAAATATTCCCGTCAACACCTCAGATCAGGTGCCAAAACCGTCGTCTGCGGCGATTACTGCACCATTGACAAAATGGCTTTGCGGGCTGGCCAGCATCACCAGCAACGCGTCCAGGTCTTCTGGCTTGCCAATGCGCTTGCGTGGCAGCATTTGCACCAGTTTTTTGCCCTGCTCAGTTTCCCAATGGTGGTGGTTGATTTCTGTGTCGATATAGCCCGGGCAAATCGCGTTCACGTTAATGCCGTACTTGCCCCATTCGAGCGCCATGGCTTTGGTCATTTGAATCACCGCCGCTTTGCTCATGCAGTACACCCCAATCTGCGGCAGCACGCGCAGCCCGGCCATCGACGCGATATTGATAATGCGCCCGCCTGTAAAACTACCTGGAGCAATGCCGCGCGAGCGAGCCAGCATGCGCTTGCCAACTTCTTGCGCTACAAAAAAAGCGCCCTTAACGTTGGTGTTGAAAATTGCATCGTAGTCGGCCCCTTCAACATCTTGCAAGCGCTGCGTGTTGCTCACGCCTGAGTTGTTGATCAGGATGTCAATTGGCCCGACTTCGGTTTCGGCATGTGCCACTCCGGCCTTGATGCTCAAGTGGTCGGTCACGTCCAGCGCAATGACATGCGCTGCACCCCCTTCGGCTTCTATCTGCGCACGCAGGGCTTTGAGCTTGTCCAGGCGCCTGCTGGCCAGCACCACTGCGGCCCCCGCCCGGCTGAGCGTTTTGGCAAACTGCGCTCCCAAACCACCAGACGCTCCAGTGACTAGCGCCACGCGCCCTGACAAATCCAAGCTGTAAGCCATTTAAAACCCCTTGAAACTAGACCGAAGCCACTAAAAACGAACGACCGTTCTATTTTTGCAAAGCGCGCATAAAATCAGGTAAAACACGCCATCACCCCACAACCGATTATCAGCGAGCCAGCCAGATGAACCACCAAGAAATCCTCACCCAATTCGGCCCCCGTGAAGCCATGGAATACGACGTTGTCGTGGTCGGTGGCGGGCCGGGCGGTTTGGCCACCGCCATTCGGCTTAAACAACTCGCGCTTGAAAAAGGCACAGACGTGTCGGTGGTGGTGCTTGAAAAAGGCTCAGAACCGGGGGCGCACATTTTGAGCGGCGCCATCATGGACCCGATTGCCTTGACGGAGCTGTTCCCAAACTGGAAAGAACTGGGTGCACCACTGAACCAGCCGGTAACAGGAGACGACGTACAGTTTTTAACCGAGAAGTCTGCGCTGAACACACCGCAATTTTTAATCCCGAAATGCCTGCACAACGAAGGCAATTTCGTCATCAGTCTGGGCATGTTGACGCGCTGGTTGGGTCAGCAGGCAGAGGCGTTGGGTGTTGAGATCTTTCCCGGTTTTTCAGCTGCTGAAATTTTGTACACCGACGCTGGCGCAGTGCGCGGCGTAGCCACCGGCAACCTAGGTATTGGCAAGGACGGAGAGCCCACCGACCACTTTCAACTTGGCATGGAGTTGCACGCCAAGTACACGATTTTTGCGGAAGGCTCGCGCGGGCACCTGGGCAAAAACCTGATCGCGAAATACCAACTTGACGCGGGCAAAGACCCACAAACCTATGCGATCGGCATCAAAGAACTGTGGGAAATCGACCCCGCAAAAGCCAAGCCTGGCCACGTCGTGCACTCACTTGGCTGGCCGATGGACAACAAGACCTACGGCGGTGGCTTTTTGTACCACCTGGAAGGCAACAAAGTCACCCTTGGCTTCATCACCGGGCTGGAATACAGCAACCCGTGGCTCAGCCCTTTTGAAGAAATGCAGCGCTGGAAATTGCACCCTTCGATTCGCCAATACCTTGAAGGCGGCAAGCGCATCAGTTACGGCGCACGGGCCATTACTTGCGGTGGATTGAACAGCCTGCCAAAAACAGTGTTCCCCGGCGGTGCATTGGTCGGTTGTGACGCGGGGTTCTTGAACTTCGCCCGCATTAAAGGCAGTCACGCAGCAATTAAAACCGGCATGCTGGCAGCGGACGCTGCGTATGCTGCCGTTACCGATGGCAGGCAGCATGACGAGCTTACAGCCTACCCAGAAGCTTTTGAAAAGAGCTGGTTAAACGAAGAGCTCAACGCGTCACGCAACACCAAACAGTGGATGAAAAAGGGTCTGTACCTCTCAAGCATCATGAACGGAATCGAGCTGTGGCTGCTGCCCAAATTGGGCTTGAAGTCGCCGCCGTGGACGATTCACTCGACAGTGCCAGACCACGCAAAACTCAAACCCGCCAAAGACTGCCCGCAAATCACCTACCCCAAGCCAGACGGTAAGCTGACGTTCGACAAGTTATCAAGCGTGTTCGTCAGCAACACAAACCACGAAGAAAACCAGCCTGCGCACTTAACGCTGCGCGATGCCAGCGTGCCCGTGAACATCAATCTGGCGACCTATGCGGGGCCAGAAGCCCGCTACTGCCCGGCTGGCGTATACGAATACGTTAAAAATCCAGACCAATCCGACCGCCTGCAAATCAATGCGCAAAACTGCGTGCACTGCAAAACCTGCGACATCAAAGACCCAACACAAAACATTGTTTGGGTAACGCCAGAGGGCGGTGGTGGGCCAAATTACAGCGGTATGTGAGTAATTAAAACAACCCAGCCGATGTAACTTAAGCCGTTGCAAGGCGTTCTTTTAGGCTATAAACGGGGGACTTATGCAGTTCCTTTCACGCCGTGCTGGTTGCTAATTTGTATCAGAACAAATGGCTGTTAATTCGTCTGCCGACAGCAGCGGCAGCGTTGTTCCTTATCGTTTCGATATGGACTGCGCTCTTCCCGATGCCACCCGCCCAGCTCAGCATTTCAACTGGGGGCGTGTTGGGCTCGTACCATCCGCTGGGCTTACGGTATGCAGAGCGCTTTGCAGCGCATGGAGTGACGTTAAACGTATTGACGTCAGCTGGCTCACAGCAAAACATTGAGCGTTTGCGGGCTAGTCAAAATCCGGCAGATCTGGCATTTTTACAAGGCGGGTTTGGCTACCTTGGCACGTCGCAAGAACGGCGAGAACGCAGCCGAATAGAAACACTGGCGAATGTTGAAATTGAAGGCGCATGGCTTTTCACGATGAACCGCGCCATCACTTCCCTTGCTCAGCTCAAGGGCCTGCGGCTCTCAGTTGGCCAGGAAGGCGGCGGCAGCAGAAAAGTGGCACTAAAACTACTGGCGCAAGCTCAGATCGACGCAAAAGACATCAGGCTGTCTGACGAAGTGGAACTTCGTTCTGCTAAAGCGCTTGAGCAGGGCCTGATTGACGCAGTATTTTTTGTTGCCCCAGACGATTCGTCCACGCTAAAACTTTTTCTTGCGATTCCTGGCGTGCAGTTGGCCAGTTTGGGAAAGTCTCCGGCAATAGTTGAACGCAACCCCTACCTGGAGCCGCGTCTGCTTGCGCAAGGCGCATTGGGCGGCGGCATGCCGCAGCGCGACACCACGCTGTTAACGGCTACAGCAAGCTTGGTCTCACGTGAAGAATTGCATCCCGCCCTCAAGCGCCTGGCGGTAGCAATCAGTTCTGACATACACACCGAAGCAAACGTGTTTCACCGTGCTGGCGAGTTTCCGTCACTCAAGCGGCTTGACTTTCCTTCAGCGCCACAAGCGCGCGCCACTCTCGCCGATGGCTTGCCCTTTTTAGAGCGGGTGATGCCGTTTTGGTGGGCACAAGTTGCGCAAAGGCTGCTTTTGATAGCACTGCCAATTGCGCTTGCGGCGTGGTGGCTGATGTGGCTTGTTCCATCTCTGCTGCGTTGGACATTGGAGACTAAGCTTATCCGCTGGTACGGTGAGTTGAAGTTCATTGAAAATGACTTGCTGCAGGCCGATGTACCCGGGCTGGACCTGGCGCGATTTTTGGTACGGCTAAACGCGATTGAAAAAAACCTGCTTAATTTTCGATGCCCTAAAGACATGATGGCCCGTTGCTACACGCTGCGCCAGCATGTGGATTTTGTGCGCTCGCGGCTTTATTCGGTACGTGGGCGATGAGGCTGCTCTTACTTTATAAACGCAGATGGTGGCTTTTTTACGCCCCGGTGCTGTTGTGCTGTGCGGCAGCGCTTTGGTGGTCTGCCTCGGTCGGTTTTAAGTTGCCCCCTACTTCTGTAGTCATCGCTGCGGGCGCGCCGCAGGGCAGCTTCGCGCGCCTCGCCCAGCGGTACGCGCAAAAGCTTGAGGGCGTTGGCATAAATGTAGACGTAGTCTATTCAGGTAGTGAGAGTGCAGAGCTTGAGCGATTGCTATTGCCAACAAATGCGGCAAGTATTGGCTTTGCACATGGCATTTATGCCAAGTCCATGCCGGGGCTGCAGGCTTTGGCGGTAATCGATTCTGAACCGGTATGGATTTTCTCCACACTCAGCGGGCCTGCCTTCATCAAGCAAGCCGCTGGTTTGCGAATTGCCGCAGGCAGCGCCAAATCGGCGTCGTTCCTGGCAGCCCAACTGATGCTTGCACACGCAGGCGTACGTGAATCCGACGTGCGTTTTCAACCCCAAACTGGGATGGCGGCGGGCCAGGCGTTGCTTGACGGAAGATTAGATTTGGTGATAGCCATTGCTGGCGATGACGCGCAACTCATTCAGATGCTGACCCGGCAGAGCAGTGTTCAAATTTTGGGCATTGAAAATGCAGGCGCCTTGGCATCAAAACAAACCGTTTTGCAGCCCCTGCTGCTACCCGAGGGCTCTTTGGAGCTGGGCAATAACTTGCCACCGCGTGACGTCACCATGGCAAGCCTTCAGACACATTTGCTTGTCAGGCCAGACGTTCATCCAGCGCTGCAACGCGCGTTAATTGATGCCGCAGTACAAATCCACGAGGAGCCAACTTTTTTGCAGCGCCACGGTCAATTCCCGACCTATGGCAGCAGCGATTTCCCGCTCTCGCAAACCGCAAGAGCGTTCAGCTTGGGCAATCGTGCGTTTATGGAAACCCTGTTGCCCTACCGCACTGCGCAATTTGCTGAGCTCGCGCTGTATGCGGTCGTTCCTATCTTGGCGCTAACACTCCTCATCCTTGCCTGGATTCCACGGTGGTTTGACTGGCGGGTCAACTCCACTTTGCATCACTTTTACGGGGACTTGAAATTCCTGGAAAGCGAGATGGAAAGTGTTGCCACGGCAAATCCAATGGGCCTGCGCGCACTCATTGAGCGGCTCGATGCAATCGAGCAGCGCGTGGTAAAAATGGACTTGCCTGATGCATTTTCTGACCGCTGGTACACGCTGCGTGAACACTTGTCTGCCGCGCAGGAACGCATGTTTAAGTTGCGGTCGCGCTGAGCTTTTTTTCCCCCTTACCAACTCGACTTACAACGGGCGCATCAGTTACACTAAAAACAGTCAGGAGAGAGCTTTGCAAACTGCAACAGTTTGACCAAGCCGCCGAAGGCGCAAGTGTTACCCCCAATGGTGCATTGAACGCTCAGGCAAAAGGACTGACCACCGTTTGTAGATGCAATGCATTTGCAAACGTTCCCTACTGGAGAGAGGTTGCAGCAAATGCAGCCCACCGAAGGAGCAAACCCGTATCGCCGGGTGAATCTCTCAGGTACCCGGGACAGCAGGGGCAACGCACCAGCTCAGGCTGGTTGGTCTTGTTTGCCCGCTGGAGAATAGCTTGTCACCTGTTGCCCCATTACTGAAAACCCCGTTGCACGACTTGCACGTAGAACTAGGCGCGCGCATGGTGCCGTTCGCTGGCTACTCAATGCCGGTGCAATACCCCGCTGGCCTGATGGCAGAGCATTTGCACACGCGCGCTGCAGCAGGGCTTTTTGATGTGTCGCACATGGGCCAGTTGCGCCTTGAAGGCAGCGATGCAGCAGCCGCATTTGAAAGCCTGATTCCCGTTGATGTGATTGACCTGCCAGTGGGCAAGCAGCGCTACGGTTTGCTGCTAAACGATGCGGGCGGCATCATGGACGACCTGATGTTTTTCAACACGGGGACGGACATTTTCATCATCGTCAATGGCGCTTGCAAAGGTGCTGACATCTCTCATATTCAGCAAAAAATAGGTGGCCTGTGCAAAGTCATTCCCATGCCTGAAATGGCCTTGCTCGCGCTGCAAGGCCCACAAGCCGTGACAGCATTAAGCCGTCTTGCACCGGGCGTTGAAAAGCTCGTCTTTATGACCGGTGGGCGCTTTGAGGTGGCGGGCTGCGACTGCTTTTTAACCCGCAGCGGCTACACGGGTGAAGACGGTTTTGAGATTTCAGTCCACGCCGATCAGGCCGAAAAGTTGGTACTTGCCCTTCTGGCACAACCTGAAGTCAAACCCGTCGGTCTGGGCGCGCGCAACTCCCTGCGGTTGGAAGCTGGTCTGTGCCTGTATGGCAATGACATCAACCCCACCACCACACCGATCGAAGCGGGCCTGAACTGGGCGATTCAGAAAGTACGGCGCGCTGGCGGGGCACGCGCTGGTGGCTTTCCCGGAGCCGAAAAAGTGCTGGCGCAATTGGTTGACCCAACCCAGCTCAAGCGTAAACGCGTTGGCTTGAAAGCGCTTGAGAGAATTCCCGTGCGCGACCACACTGTTTTGCACTCTCTGGGTGGCGATGTCATCGGCGAGGCCACTAGTGGCCTGCTGGGGCCCAGCATTAACCAGCCCGTGGCCATGGCCTATGTTGACATTGAGTTTGCATCTATAGGCACACAAGTAAACGCCATGGTGCGCGGCAAACCCGTGCTGATGGAACTTTGCGCCATGCCCTTCGTGCCTAATAATTACTTTCGCGGATAACCCTTTTTTTCTTTATTTGGAGATTCTCATGACCGTCAAATACACCGAAGACCACGAGTGGCTAAAAATCGACGGCGACATCGCCACAGTAGGCATCACGGTGCACGCACAAGACGCACTGGGCGACGTTGTGTTTGTTGACCTGCCTGAAGTAGGCGCACTGTTTGCACAAAAAGAAACCGCTGGCGTGGTCGAGTCGGTAAAAGCCGCCGCGGACGTGTACATGCCCGTGGCTGGCGAAGTGATGGAAGTCAACGAAACCCTGCGGGCCGACCCGTCACTGGCCAACTCTGACCCGCTGGGCGCTGGCTGGTTTTTCAAAGTCAAGATGTCTGACGCGTCGCAGCTGGATGCGTTGATGGATGAGACAAGTTACAGCGCTTTTTCGGCCAGCGCTTAAACAACGCCCCCACGCTTTTCACTTTGTGTAATTCGCTGCCCCCCGAGAGGGCTAATTTTTCTTTGGAAGCGAGACCGTCGAAAAATTGTCTTTTCCTCGTCAAACCGAAAGAACCCCATGCTGATGCAATCCGCCAAACCGTTAGCCGATCTAGAAAACACGTCCGAGTTCATCGCCCGCCACATCGGCATCGATGACGCCGCC
>JANPDQ010000292.1:0-6469 GCA_031431575.1 Polaromonas sp. | reverse complement strand
CGCCGCGCAAATGGTCGTCACCCTCAGCCCGTTCAAGGCCAACATGGGGTTCAGTGACGTTCTGTTGCCGATTGCGCCATTTACCGAAACGCCTGGTACGTTCGTGAACGCCGAAGGTCGTGCACAGAGCTTTCACGCAGTGGTCAAACCGCTTGGCGATACGCGCCCCGCGTGGAAAGTTCTCCGGGTTCTGGCCAACTTGCTGGATGTGCCTGGGTTCGAGTTTGAGTCCTCACAAGACGTACTGGCCAAAATTCCCGGTATTGCAAACGGAAAAATCGTTGTTGAACGCCTCAGCAACGCTACTGACGCGAGCATTGATCTTGGTATAACTTCCGCGGCGGTTCCGGCGGTGGCGGCGATTTATCAGCTCGATAGTTTGGTTCGCCGAGCCACTTCACTGCAGTTGACTGCCGATGCGCGTTGGCCCAGCGCTGCCCTTGTAGATACTGAAGATATGGTGCCCGCATGATCGACACCATTCACGCTTTCGGCCAGGGTTTGGCCGGCGGCATTTGGCCCGGCACCGTTTGGCCTGTGGTTTGGACACTGATCAAAATTTTTGCGGTTGTGCTGCCTTTGATGGGTTGCGTGGCGTACCTCACGTTGTGGGAGCGCAAGGCCATCGGATTTACGCAAATTCGCCTCGGCCCCAATCGGGTTGGCCCCTTTGGTCTGCTGCAGCCGATTGCCGATGCGCTCAAGCTGCTGACGAAAGAAATCATCATTCCGACAGCGGCCAGCAAGGGTTTGTTTGTACTCGGCCCGATCATGACCATCATGCCCGCGTTGGCAGCGTGGGCGGTAATTCCATTTGGGCCCGATGTGGCCCTGGCGAACATCAATGCAGGTTTGCTTTTTTTGATGGCGATTACGTCGCTGGAAGTTTATGGTGTGATCATTGCCGGATGGGCGTCAAATTCGAAATACGCCTTTCTTGGAGCGATGCGGGCCTCTGCGCAGATGGTCAGTTATGAAATCGCGATGGGGTTCTGTCTTGTTGTCGTACTTATGGTTTCTGGCAGCTTGAACATGACCGACATTGTGATGGGGCAGGGCAAAGGCATGGCGGCAAGCAGCGGTTTTGGGATCTTGTCGTGGAATTGGCTTCCGCTGTTGCCGATTTTTGTGGTGTATTTCATCTCCAGCCTGGCTGAAACCAATCGCCATCCGTTTGACGTGGTGGAGGGCGAGTCCGAGATTGTTGCGGGTCACATGGTCGAGTATTCGGGTATGGCGTTTGCCATGTTCTTTTTGGCTGAGTACGCCAATATGTGGCTGGTTGCTATTTTGGCTGTGCTGCTTTTTTTGGGCGGTTGGCTGCCCCCGTTTGAGTTTCTGAGCTTTATACCCGGCTGGATTTGGCTGGGCCTGAAAACTTTTATGGTGGTCACCACTTTTCTGTGGGTGCGCGCCACCTTCCCGCGTTTTCGCTACGACCAGATCATGCGCTTGGGCTGGAAAATCTTCATCCCCGTGACGCTGGTCTGGCTTGTCGTAGTTGGCGGGTGGATGCAAACCTCGTACAACATTTGGAAATGATATGAGTACCGTCGCTTCTATTAAAGATTTCGCCTCAAGCTTCATGCTCACTGAGCTGTTCAAGGGCATGGCCCTGACTGGCAAGTACATGTTCAAGCGCAAGATTACGGTTCAGTTTCCTGAAGAAAAAACGCCGCAAAGCCCGCGTTTTCGCGGTCTGCATGCGCTGCGTCGCTATGAAAATGGCGAAGAGCGCTGTATTGCCTGCAAACTTTGCGAGGCCGTCTGCCCAGCCATGGCCATCACCATTGAGTCCGACGTGCGTGAAGACGGAAGCCGTCGCACCTCGCGATACGACATTGACTTGACCAAGTGCATTTTCTGCGGCTTTTGTGAAGAAAGCTGCCCGGTGGACTCGATTGTCGAAACGCATATTTTTGAGTACCACGGTGAAAAGCGTGGTGATCTGTACTTCACGAAAGACATGCTTCTGGCTGTGGGTGATCGCTATGAAACCGAAATCGCTGCCAATCGTGCAGCAGATGCCAAATTTCGCTGAACCCCAGTGCTTGTAGTGGTCGCAGCCCCCGAATCCAGAAAGAATCCAGAACAACATGGACGCTAAAACCGGTCTTTTTTATGCCTTTTCCGCAATTCTTTTGTTTGCGGCATTCCGGGTGATCACGGCGCGCAACCCGGTTCACGCTGCGCTGTACCTGGTGCTCGCGTTTTTTCAGGCGGCAGCAATCTGGATTTTGCTGAAAGCTGAATTTTTGGCCATCACACTCGTGCTGGTCTACGTGGGCGCTGTAATGGTGCTGTTTTTGTTTGTGGTGATGATGCTCGACATCAACCTAGATGGAGTTCGTCAAGGCTTCTGGAGGCACTTCCCGCTGGCCGGCTCGATAGGCGCGTTGATTGCGCTTGAAATGTCTTATGTGCTGATGGGTGGATTTCGCGAGCCGCCTAAAATCTCTGGGGCAGCTGCCAATGCTGCTCCACAAATTGGTGCGCAAATCTCCAACACCAAAGAACTCGGCAAGGTGCTGTATTCGGAATATATTTATCCGTTAGAAATTGCAGCGGTCATTTTGCTGGTGGCCATCATTGCAGCCATCGCATTGACGCTGCGGGAGCGTAAAGACTCGAAATCACAGAATCCGTCAGAGCAGGTCAGGGTAAAACGGGCTGACCGCGTAACGCTTGTCAAAATGAAGTCAACGGTCGCTGTACCGCAAGTAGCGGCAGAGGAAGGCAAGGCATGACACTCACCCTTGGTCACTTTCTTTCTCTCGGCGCTATGCTATTTGCGCTGTCTGTGATCGGTATTTTTTTGAATCGAAAAAATCTGATTATTTTGCTGATGGCCATTGAGCTGATGCTGCTCGCAGTCAACATGAACTTTGTGGCGTTTTCGTATTACCTCAACGACATGGCGGGGCAGATATTTGTGTTTTTCATTCTCACCGTCGCTGCAGCAGAGTCCGCTATCGGCTTGGCTATTTTGGTTCTGCTGTTCCGCAATAAATCCAGCATCAACGTTGACGAGCTCAACACGCTAAAAGGTTAGCCCGCTGATGAGTCAAACTCTTTCTGTCTCTACCTTGCTGGCAGTGCCACTTTTGCCGCTTGCCGGTGCAGTACTTGCGGGCGTATTTGGTACGGTGTTTGGCGGCAACTGGATTGGACGCCGCTTATCGCACACACTGACTATTACCGGTGTACTGCTGGCGTTTATTTTGTCTGCCCTGACGCTAAAAAGCGTTGCTCTAGATGGCGCGCGCTTTAATGAGACGCTGTACACCTGGATGGTCATCGGCGATTTGAATATGGAGGTGGGTTTTCTGATTGACGGCTTGTCGGCCATGATGATGTGCGTCGTCACCTTCGTATCGCTGATGGTGCATATTTACACCATTGGCTACATGGAAGAAGACGAGGGCTACAACCGCTTTTTTGGTTATATCTCCCTGTTCACCTTTGCGATGTTGATGCTGGTCATGAGCAACAACATGCTGCAGCTGTTCTTTGGCTGGGAAGCAGTGGGGCTGGTGTCGTATTTATTGATCGGGTTTTACTACAACAAACCAAGCGCAACCCATGCCAACATGAAGGCGTTTTTGGTGAACCGTGTCGGCGACTTCGGTTTTATTCTGGGCATCGGCCTTATTGCAGCCTACGCCGGAACGCTGAACTATGGCGAAGCATTTGCCAAGGGCGATGCGCTGGCAAAACTTACGTTACCGGGCACCAGCTGGATGCTGGTCACTGTGATCTGCATTTGCCTGTTCATTGGCGCGATGGGCAAATCAGCGCAGTTTCCGCTTCACGTTTGGCTACCTGACTCGATGGAAGGGCCAACGCCTATCTCCGCGCTGATTCACGCAGCAACGATGGTGACTGCTGGTATTTTTATGGTGGCGCGCATGTCGCCATTGTTTGAATTGAGTGATACGGCGTTGAGCTTCATCATGATCATTGGCGGCATCACAGCCTTGTTCATGGGCTTTCTGGGCATTATTCAGAACGACATCAAACGAGTGGTGGCCTATTCAACGCTTTCGCAGCTTGGGTACATGACGGTTGCTTTGGGCGCATCTGCCTATTCGGTTGCTGTATTCCATTTGATGACGCACGCGTTCTTCAAGGCGCTGCTGTTTCTGGCTGCTGGCTCGGTCATCATGGGAGTTCACCACAACCAGGACATCCGCTGGATGGGTGGGCTACGCAAGTACATGCCGATCACCTGGATTACTTTTTTGCTGGGCTCGCTGGCACTGATTGGCACGCCTTTGCTGTCGGGTTTTTATTCCAAAGACAGCATTATTGAAGCGGTGCACGAGAGCCATCTGGCGGGCGCAAGCTTTGCATATTTTGCAGTGCTGGCTGGCGTGTTCATTACAGCGTTTTATTCGTTCAGGTTGTACTTTTTGGTCTTTCATGGCAATGAGCGCTACGACCAAAACCCTGACGCACACCATGATGATCACCATGGCGCGCACGGCGTGCACCATTCCGATTCTCACCATGCCAAACCGCACGAGTCGCCTTGGGTGGTCACTGTGCCGCTTGTGCTGTTGGCCATCCCATCGGTTGTGATTGGATTCATGACGATCCAGCCCATGTTGTTTGGTGATTTCTTCAAAGGTGTGATCTCTGTCAACCTTGAAAAGCACCCTGCAATGCAAGAGCTTGCCAGGCTCTTTAATGGCCCAGCGCAAATGGCGCTGCATGGTTTGACCACAGCTCCGTTCTGGCTGGCGCTTGCTGGTGTGGCTTTGGCCTGGTACATGTACATGCGCAACCCGGCGCTGCCAACCGCCATAAAGCGCATCTGCCAGCCCGTATACACGCTGCTAGAAAACAAGTACTACCTCGACTGGTTCAATGAAAACGTGCTGGCACGTGGCGCGCGCGGTTTGGGAATGGGGTTGTGGAAGTTTGGTGACCAGCGCGTGATAGACGGAGCAATGGTCAATGGATCGTGGAAAGTTGTGAGCTGGGTCTCAAGTGTGGTTCGTCGCTTGCAGTCTGGCTTCATCTACCACTATGCCTTTGGCATGATCATTGGGGTATTTGTATTGATGACCTATTTCGTCTGGTTGAACCGATAGCTTTCAGCTAAAAATAAAAACGAGAAAGTATAAGAATGGGATTGCTCAGCCTTGCGATATGGACGCCTATAGTTTTTGGAGTGGTTCTACTGGCCATTGGCCGCGATGACCAGGCGCGCAGCGTGCGCTGGATTGCATTGGTCGGTGCAGTGGTGAGCTTTTTGGTCACCCTTCCACTGTACGACGGGTTCAAGCTCGGCACGTCGGCGATGCAATTTGTGGAAAAAGGCAGCTGGATTGCGCGCTTTAACGTCAACTACCACCTTGGTGTTGACGGTATTTCGTTGTGGTTTGTGCTGCTAACGGCCTTCATCAATGTGGTCGTAATCATTGCCAGCTGGGAATCCATCACCACGCGCGTCAACCAGTACATGGCGTCGTTTTTGATTTTGAGTGGACTGATGATTGGCGTTTTCACCGCGCTTGATGGCCTGCTCTTTTATGTGTTTTTTGAAGCCACGCTTATCCCGATGTATCTCATCATCGGGATTTGGGGCGGACCAAACAAAATCTACGCTGCCTTCAAGTTCTTTTTGTACACGCTGCTGGGCTCACTGCTCATGCTGGTGGCGTTGATTTATCTGTACAACAAGTCAGGTGGAAGTTTTGATATTTTGGCGTGGCACAAGCTGCCACTGGGCGGCACCATTCAAACGCTGCTTTTCTTTGCGTTCTTCGCCGCTTTTGCGGTCAAGGTACCCATGTTTCCGGTTCACACCTGGCTGCCCGACGTCCACGTTGAAGCGCCCACGGGCGGCTCTGCAGTGCTGGCCGCCATCATGCTGAAGCTTGGCGCGTACGGCTTTTTGCGTTTTTCAATGCCAATTGCCCCTGACGCTTCACGCGAATGGGCGTGGCTGATGATCGCGCTGTCGCTTACCGCTGTGATTTATGTTGGTTTGGTTGCGCTGGTGCAGCAGGACATGAAAAAACTGGTGGCGTATTCGTCGGTCGCGCACATGGGATTTGTGACGCTTGGCTTCTTCATTTTCAACGACCTGGGCGTGTCGGGCGGCATTGTGCAAATGCTTGCCCACGGCTTTGTATCGGGCGCGATGTTTTTGTGTATTGGTGTGCTGTACGACCGGGTGCATTCACGTGAAATCTCCAGCTACGGCGGGGTGGTGAGCACCATGCCAAAGTTCGCGGCATTCGGTTTGTTCTTTGCTATGGCCAATTGCGGCTTGCCCGCAACTGCAGGTTTTGTGGGGGAGTGGATGGTCATTCTGGGTGCTGTCAAATTCAACTTCTGGATCGGTTTCGCCGCCGCAACTGCCTTGATCTCTGGCGCTGCCTACACCCTGTGGATGTTCAAGCGCGTTTACCTGGGTCCAGTGACCAACGACGACGTCAAGGGGCTTACTGACATCAAT
>JANPDQ010000291.1:0-5551 GCA_031431575.1 Polaromonas sp. | reverse complement strand
AAAACCGGCAATGTGCATTTGCTGCACTTCACCGATTGCCACGCGCAACTGCTGCCCAGCTATTTTCGGGAGCCATCTGTTAATTTAGGCGTGGGCGCCATGCGCGGTCAGTTGCCGCACCTGGTCGGTGAGCAATTGCTCAAAGCTGCGCAAATCAAATCCGGCACGCCTGAGTCGCACGCTTTCACCTACCTTGACTTTGAAAACGCCGCCAAGCAATACGGCAAAGTAGGCGGCTTTGCGCACTTGGCCACGCTGGTCAAACAACTCAAAGCGTCACGGCCCGGCGCACTGCTGCTGGACGGCGGCGACACCTGGCAGGGCAGCGCTACAGCGCTGTGGACGCAGGGCCAGGACATGGTCGACGCAGCCAAACTGCTGGGCGTTGACATCATGACCGGCCATTGGGATTTCACGTACGGCGAAGCCCGCATTAAAAAAATCGTTGATGGCGACTTTGCTGGCAAAGTTGATTTTCTTGCCCAAAACGTCAAAACCAGTGACTTTGGCGACGCCGTGTTCAAACCCTATGTCATCAAAGAAATGAACGGCGTGCGCGTTGCCATTGTTGGGCAGGCTTTTCCGTACACGCCGATTGCCAACCCCGGCTGGCTCACGCCCAACTGGACCTTCGGCATTCGTGAAAACGAAATGCAGGAAACGGTCAACGAGGCTCGTGCCAAAGGCGCGCAGGCCGTGGTGCTGCTCAGCCACAACGGCATGGATGTTGACTTGAAAATGGCATCCCGCGTGACGGGAATCGACGCCATTTTGGGCGGCCACACGCATGACGGCGTGCCCGTGCCCGTCATCGTCAAAAACCCCGCTGGGCAAACCATCGTGACCAACGCAGGCAGCAACGGCAAGTTTTTAGCCGTGCTGGATTTAGACGTCAAAGGCAAGACTGTCGTTGGCTTTAACTATCGCTTGCTGCCGATTTTTTCAAACTTGCTGGCAGCCGACAAAGACATGGCCGCATTGATCACCAAATCACGCGCGCCCTACGAGGCCAAGCTGACAGAAACGCTGGCCACAACTGAGGGCACGCTGTACCGGCGCGGCAACTTCAACGGCACATTTGACCAACTGATTCTGGACGCATTAACGAGCGTAAGAGACGCAGAAATCGCTTTTTCGCCTGGCTTCAGGTGGGGCACATCACTGCTGCCCGGCCAACACATCACGCGCGAGCATTTGATGGACCAAACAGCGATCACTTACCCCTGGACCACCCTTAGCGATATGCGCGGTGAGACCATTAAAACCATTCTGGAAGACGTGGGTGACAATCTTTTCAACCCCGACCCGTATTACCAGCAAGGCGGCGACATGGTGCGCACTGGCGGGCTTACGTACGCCTGCGAGCCGGGTGCCAAAATGGGCTCGCGCATTCAGGACATGCGGCTGAATGGCAAATTGATCGAGGCCGACAAGACCTACAAAGTCGCCGGTTGGGCACCCGTGGCCGAGGCCAGCAAAAACGCCGGGCCGCCGATCTGGGATGTGGTGGAGAGTTATTTGAAGGACAAAAAAGTCATCAAATCCGTCAAACCAAACACACCAAAATTGCTTGGCGTAGCGGGCAATCCTGGGTTGGGTGTTTAGGCTCATTCCCAAATTGCATGGCGTGATGCTGCGCATTGCCAGCTTTCAGTGGCACAATTCAATGATGTTTTGCATTGCTTTCATAGAGTCATGCAGAGCATCCCAAATGTTTCTGAAGTCCCTTCCAGGCGCAGTCGCATCCGCTAATCGGTTCAGCCGTGACAAGCGGAAGGTTTAACCAACCGACTACTTTGTAGTCCACTAATGTTTCCCCAAGGGAAACGGAGGTCAGTCGATATGAGTTCAAATCCGCACGTCCCGGCGGCGCCATCTGCGTCGTCAATCTATTCTGCCTACAGCGGCAACACCTATCTTTTTGGCGGCAACGCCCCGTATGTTGAAGAAATGTACGAGAACTACCTTGCCAACCCCGGCAGCGTATTGCCCACCTGGCGCGAGTACTTTGACGCGCTCCAGCACGTGCCCGCAGTTGACGGGACTGATGCCAAAGACGTGCCGCACCTGCCGGTAGTCAATGCCTTTGCCGAGCGCGCGAAAAGCGGCCAAACCAAAGTGGTAGTGGCGAGCGCTGACCTGGAAATGGGCCGCAAGCGCACTGCCGCGCAGCAGCTGATTGCCGCGTACCGCAACGTTGGCGCACGTTGGGCTGACCTGGATCCGCTCAAACGCGTTGAGCGTGAAAAAATCCCAGAGCTGGACCCAACTTTCTATGGGTTTACCGATGCTGACCAGGAAATCGTGTTTAACACCAGCAACACGTTTTTCGGCAAAGACACCATGAGCCTGCGCGAGCTGATGAATGCGCTGCGCGAAACCTATTGCGGCACGATTGGCGCGGAGTACATGTACGCGACCGATCAAAACCAAAAACGCTGGTGGCAGCAAAAGCTGGAGACCATTCGCAGCAAGCCATCGCTGAGCAAAGAAAAAAAACTGCACGTGCTTGACCGCTTGAGCGCTGCCGAAGGCCTTGAGCGCTTTTTGCACACCAAGTACGTTGGCCAAAAGCGCTTCTCGCTTGAAGGAGGTGAAAGCTTTATCGCCAGCATGGACGAGCTGATTCAGCGCGCGGGCGAGTTGGGCGTGCAAGAAATCGTGATTGGCATGGCCCACCGTGGCCGCTTGAATGTGCTGGTCAATTCGCTTGGCAAAGTGCCAGCAGATTTGTTTGCCGAGTTCGACCACACGGCGCCTGAAGACTTGCCAAGCGGCGACGTGAAATACCACCAGGGTTTCAGCTCTGACGTGACCACGCCCGGCGGGCCAGTGCATTTGACGCTGGCGTTCAACCCATCGCACCTGGAGATTGTCAACCCGGTGGTTGAAGGCTCAGTGCGCGCCCGCATGGATCGCCGCGCTGACCCAAAAGGCTTGCAAGTGTTGCCAGTATTGGTTCACGGCGATGCCGCATTTGCAGGGCAGGGCGTGGTGATGGAAACGCTGGCATTGGCCGAAACGCGTGGCTATTCCACTGGCGGCACGGTGCACATCGTGATCAACAACCAGATTGGTTTTACCACCAGCGACCCGCGCGACAGCCGGTCAACCCTGTACTGCACCGACGTGGTGAAAATGATTGATGCGCCAGTGTTGCACGTCAACGGCGACGACCCGGAGGCAGTGGTGCTGGCCACGCAACTGGCACTTGATTTCCGTATGGAATTTCACAAAGACGTGGTGGTGGACATCATCTGCTTTAGAAAACTCGGGCACAACGAGCAAGACACACCGGCGATGACGCAGCCGCTGATGTACAAAAAAATCGCCATCCACCCAGGTACCCGCAAGCTGTATGCCGACAAATTGCAAGCTCAAGGCATGGGCGAGACGCTGGGCGATGACATGGTCAAGGCCACCCGCGCTGCGCTAGACGCAGGCAAAAGCACGTTTGACCCGGTGTTGACCAACTTCAAAAGCAAATACGCTGTGGACTGGGCACCGTACCTCGGCAAAAAATGGACTGATGCGGGAGACACCGCTATTCCAATGGCAGAGTGGAAACGCTTGGCAGAAAAAATCACGGTCATTCCAGCCACCGTGACGCCGCACAACCTCGTCAAAAAGGTGTACGACGACCGCGCCGCCATGGGCCGTGGAGACATTCCAGTGGACTGGGGTATGGGCGAGCATATGGCTTTTGCGTCGCTGGTGGCAAGCGGGTACGCGGTGCGTTTGTCAGGAGAAGACTGCGGGCGTGGAACGTTTACCCACCGCCATGCGGTGATTCATGACCAGAACCGCGAAAAGTTTGACACCGGTACCTACGTGCCGCTGCAAAACGTGACCGACAACCAGGCCCCGTTTGTCGTCATCGACTCTATTTTGAGCGAAGAAGCCGTGCTGGCATTTGAATACGGTTATGCGTCAAATGACCCAAACACGCTGGTGATCTGGGAGGCGCAGTTTGGCGATTTCGTCAACGGCGCGCAGGTGGTTATTGACCAGTTCATTGCGTCGGGCGAAGTCAAATGGGGGCGTGTCAATGGCATCACACTCATGTTGCCGCACGGCTATGAAGGCCAGGGTCCCGAGCATTCATCGGCCAGGCTTGAGCGTTTCATGCAGCTTTCGGCCGACACCAATATGCAAGTAGTGCAGCCAACAACTGCCAGTCAGATTTTCCACATTTTGCGCCGCCAGATGGTGCGCAATTTGCGCAAACCGCTGATCATCATGACGCCGAAATCCTTGCTGCGCGCCAAAGATGCGGCGTCACCACTCAGCGAATTTACCAAAGGTAGTTTTCAAACGGTTATTCCTGAGAACAATGAGCAGGTGATTAAAAAGGCCGACAAGGTCAAACGCATCATTGCCTGTTCTGGCAAGGTGTATTACGACCTCGTGCGCAAACGTGACGAAAAAGAAATCGACGACGTGGTGATTTTGCGGGTAGAGCAGCTCTACCCGTTTCCGCACAAGGCGTTTTCAAGTGAGCTCAAAAAATACCCGAACGCGCACGACATCGTGTGGTGCCAGGATGAGCCACAAAACCAGGGCGCGTGGTTTTTCGTGCAGCACTACATCCACGAAAACATGGCCGATGGCCAAAAACTCGGCTACTCAGGCCGTGCAGCATCCGCGTCGCCTGCGGTGGGTTATTCACACCTGCACCAAGAGCAGCAAAAAGCACTCGTAGACGGCGCATTTGCCAAGCTCAAAGGCTTCATTCTGACCAAATAAAAATGCAGGTGGCGCACCGCGCCCTGCATTGATCCATAAAACATAAAACACAAAGAGAATCCCCATGGCTATCGTAGAAGTCAAAGTCCCCCAGTTGTCTGAGTCAGTGGCCGAGGCCACCATGCTGCAGTGGAAGAAAAAAGTCGGCGATGCCATCACCGCTGACGAAATCTTGATTGAAATTGAAACCGACAAGGTCGTGCTTGAAGTACCCGCGCCTGCCGCTGGCGTGCTGGTCGAGCTGGTCGTCGCTGATGGTGCGACAGTCGCTGCCGAGCAGTTGATTGCTCGTATTGATACCGAGGGCAAAGCCGGCGCTGTGTCGGCCCCTGCTTCAGCACAGCCTGCAGCAGCAGCACCAACCGCGACGGCAACGGCTGCTGCACCAGTTGCTGCCCCTGTTTCAAGTGGCGCCATGGCGGGCGTTCCCATGCCTGCGGCCGCCAAGCTCATGGCCGACAACAACATGGCTGCCGGTAGTGTTGCCGGTACTGGCAAAGATGGGCGTGTCACCAAGGGCGATGTGTTGGTGGCAGCGTCTGCAACACCCGCACCAAACGCTCCTAAAGTAGCAGCTTCCAGTCCAATTCCTACGGGCGCCACAGCCACTTTATTGCCGCAAGTAGCGAGTCCGGCAAAAGCCGGTGACTTGGGCGACCGCCCCGAGCAGCGCGTGCCGATGAGCCGCCTGCGTGCCCGTATTGCCGAGCGCTTGCTGCAATCGCAATCGACGAATGCCATCTTGACAACATTCAATGAAGTCAATATGGCTCCGCTGATGGATATGCGCAAACGCTTTCAGGAA
>JANPDQ010000290.1:0-5700 GCA_031431575.1 Polaromonas sp. | reverse complement strand
CCCAGCAGCGCACCGGCCAGTATCAAATGCCCAGTCGATGAAATCGGCAAAAACTCGGTCAGTCCTTCAACGATGCCCATGATGGCGGCTTTGACCAGCAGGGTGATGTCCACGTTTAAATCCACATGTCGCTCCAGTGTTGAGGCGCGATTATCGCTGGCGCGTCAACCCTCTTAATGCTGGTTGGCTCTCGATCTGCCACGCGCAAATTGACGGACAACTAAAACACAGCTCCTGAAAGCGCGACCAGCTCCCAAAGGTCCAGGTAGGGCCAGTGCATGCAGAGCGCAGCGGGGCAAAGCGCAGCGGGGCAAAGTGTGTGCGGTCCATCTCGCTTGCTCTCGCCGCGTACCGGCGACCACCGGTGCCTCTGCCAGCGAACAACTCTGTGGCTTCTGTCCATACGTGTCCTTTGCAGGCGATCTTGTGCCGCTGTTTATCGGCAGTGGTACTGAGTAGGCCGTGTTGTGTCCCATACTTAGTTAGGATTTAAACCCCTAGTAGCCGCCGCAGTCCGAGCGTTTCGTTCCCCACATCAAACACCAGATCCTTGGTGCTACCGTGCGCACGTTCGGCAGGCGGCAGGCCGAGGTCGAACACGCGCAAGCATATTTGCAGGCTGCCGTGGCGGGGTTCTACCGTCATTAGGTTCGGGTCGCTCAGGCTCTCCCAGATGCGGGTGACGAAACCGAGCGTACTGCTAGTGGAGGTACGGCCCACGTCGATGAGGGCGGCGAGCAAACCAGGGGGGTGTTCGCGATTTGTCAGGGCCGAGCTGGTGAACTGGTACAAGCACTTGCCAAAACCGGGTGGCTGGAAGGAGAACGCATTGGCCACGTGGATGTCGCCTGAGAGATTCACGATGTCAAGTACTGGCCGCCGCAAATGCAACCGCCTCAACACCGCAATAAGTGCTTTAAGTGCTTCGCGGTTGCCCTTGGAATGCCAGCTGTCGCGGATGTCGTCGCGGATACCGGTCATGAGGTCGGTCAGAGCTTTTGGTGCGGCACTGCCGAGTGTTTCAACGAAGTCCTTGAGATTGATGAACGGTACACCACAGCCCATCACAAGGTAACGCACCTGTCGGTTTTCGGCCACTTCGTCGCAAAAGCCGGCGAAGTCGGCAAACTGCTCGTCGGACAGCACACGGCCATCCGGGTCGCTGTAGCGGCGGCTGCTGCGACCGTCAAAGATGAAGGCAGCGACTTCTCCCGCGATGTAGCTTTGGTGGGCGTCGGGTTGCTTCTGTCCGAGCGGAGCGGGCGGGCGCACACGCGGGCCGCTGTTGAGAATGTATTCTCCCGCCACCAGTTGGGCAGCGGCGAAGATACCGGGGTTGGTGCTTGCAAGGTCTTCGTTTTCGCTACCCCAGCCATCACGGATTTCGTGGTCGTCCCACACACACAGGTGCGCAAGGTTGCGCATTAGCGCCTGCAGGGGCGCAAAGCTCCAGTGGTGTTGATACATGCGTCGGTAAGCAGCACGCAGTTCTTCAGCGCCTTGGGGCTGGGCAATGGCATTGGGATGGTTGTAGGCTTGATCGACAAAGTTGGTGGCGTCGGTGCCGTCGGCGTAGGCGGTATCGCCCAAAGCCCAGATCACATGGGGCTTGAAGGCTTCGAGCCGGGTGCTGGCCCATTCCAGCAGGCCGGTCATGTCATCGTTCAGCGCAGCCTTGCCATCTTCGCCTGTGATGTATGGCTGGTTGCAGGACCACAGCGCTAGGCGGTGCGGGATATGGTCGTGATCGTCGGCCACAGCAAAGCGCCCCTCTAGGGTGGCTGTAAGCTCAAACAACAACGCGCTGTTGAGTGGACTTTTGTGCAGCGGGCTCGCTTGGCCTGTGAATTCGCGTGCCGGTTGCAGCAACCATTCGCCTGCGGGCCCGCGCGCTTTCTTGTAACTGGCAGCTAGGGCGCTACCTTGTAGCAACGCTGGCTCGGGTCTCGAAGAAGGGTTTTCGTTGTCTGCGGTGTTGAACGCATCGTTCAGGCCCCCATCCCAGCGCACCAGTCGCCATTGCCAATCCTCGCTGCCGCGCTGGCCCTGCGGAATCGTCAGTAGCACCGCTTGCGGGGCGCTGTTGCCGCCTTCAAAGGCAAGGTCTGCACGTTGCAGCACCCGCAGCTGTGGCTGACCCGCTGGCCAAGCCAGCAAGCTGTAGTTGCCAGCGCGAAGCGGTCTGAGCATCAGCCGCCGCTGCCAAGCCGCGGGCTTACCCTGCAGCGCAAGGTCAAGTGCGGCGTTCGGGTAGGTAATAGTCTTCACAACACTATGCGAGCGGTTCAGCAAACGGATGATGGCTAAGTACGGCTTCCAAATGACTGCCCAGTACCAGCTGACTGCTGTAACGGTCAAGTACGAGACCGCCGGGGTCTTCGCGCTTGAGGCGCTCTACTTCGGTGCGGTAGTTGTCCACGGTTTGTCGCACAGCTTTGGCGGCATCGCGGTGGTAGCTGCCAGCCCCAGTTTCCAGCGCATCAAAAAAACTTTCTTCAGCACTAGCTAGCACCGGTAGCGTAAATCGCACACCGACGGCATTCATGAAGTGCGAAGGTGGCAGATGTGGGAAGGGCAGGCTAGTTAAGGCGCCAGGTTCAAAGCGCATTTTTGCTTCGCCCCACTCGATGCAGGAGTGCAATATCTCGCGGTAGTAGCTGGCATGCTCAGGCGCGCTACCTTGAAAAACTTGCTGCGTAAGGCGGCTGAAGGCTTCTTCGCGCAGGGCGGTGTTGCTTTCGTATTGCTCAATTAGTTCGTCGCGGCGCAGGCGCGCGTATTGGCGAGCGCGCACGATCACGGCGCGGCGCTGTGCGGCGGCTTCCTGCTTCTCGCGATCGTAGTTGTCGAGTGCAACGCGGGTTTCCTCGGTGAGACGGCGCATAACGATCTTGAACGTGAGGAACCCTTTGTTAAGCCATTCGGGGTCGGTAGTCTCTAGCACCGCCACGCCCATAACCTGACCGCCCTGCACAGAGACGCTAAGCAGCCAAGCATGCCAATTTTCAAGATCGTCCCAGTTCAAGCGCTCGTCCCAGTTGTAGTCGCCAGCGGTGCCATTGCGGAAGTACACATCGGTAGCGGTGCGGTCAAGATCCCAACCAATCTGCCCTGCCGGAATGGTAAAACTGTACTCCTTGGCTTGGTAGCCAGTGTCACCTTTAATAGCCATTTCGTGCGTAAAGGTAGACTGCTCATACACCTCCACTGGCCGCACTGGATCTAGCGAAATATTCTGCTCTAGGTACTCAAACTCAGCTTGCCGTTCGTAGTTGACTATGAGCTGGTGCAGGTAAATGAAGGGTGAATCCATACGGGGGCACCAAACCAGGCCAACGCTTTCGAGCAACACCTCGGCTTCTACCGGAGCCGCCACCTGAAACGAGAGCTCGGTAGTGGCGAAACTTGCATCCTTGCCGCGTGTGGTGTAGCTACGCGACAAGCTGGTAACTGTGCGTTCCTGACTGCCGCTGCGCTGCTCGTTGCTGGAAGAAACCTGGACCAGCGTGCGCTCAATCGCTTCGCGCCGGCGTTCACGCAGAGTGTCGAAGAGGGTGCTGTTACTGCTGAAAGCACCTTCGTTGTTGATGCCCTCTTCCGACAGCGTGGACAGCGACTGCCGAAAGGTTGAAGCGCTGAAGTTGCTACTCTCACTGGTACGACTTTGGCTGCGACCCGTGCCAGTTTCGGTGAAGCGCACGGTTTCGCTCAGTGAGGCCTCGCTGATGTTGAGCTCGCTGTTCGGTGAAACGGCCTCGGCACGGAAGGGGCCGCGCAGGGTGGGCGTACCTACCTTTAGGTTGAGCCGCTCGCTGCGCTTGAAAGCCCACTCGCGGCTACCCGTTACCACCGTGTCCTCCGCCATCGGCACCATGGAGCCGTCAATGCCGATGCCATCCACCAGCCTGCCCAGAAAGTCATACACCTGAGCGCGCACCTCCTCGTCGGCGCGCAGGCGCAGCATCAGCGTGCCGTCGGGCATGCCTAGTTGCTTGAGAAAGGCTTGCGAGCGGTCCATGAGCTGACCCAGCGCCTCGCGGCGGCTGCTGTTGCGTTCACGTTGGCCAGCCAATGCCTTGGTTATCAGCGCCAACGGATCCTCGGAATTGAGCAGGCGCGCCGACAGCCAGCTTCCTGTTGGCTGTACCAACTGAACACGCAAAAGTTCGGCAATCACCACATTGGGCTGCGCCAGGCCGTGAAGCAGCTGCGCCAACGCAAAGCCGCGCGCGCTGGCTTCCATTGAGCTGCGCACCATCTCGGCGCTGAGCTGGCCGCTAACGCCGGCAGTAGCAGCAAAGTCGCGTACGGCCTTGCCTGCGCCGATTAACAGATTGGGACTGAGCTCCTGCAATAGCAGGCGGCCCGACTGGTCAACATCGGCTGCCGGCTCGTTGGTCAGCAGGCTGGCGGTGGAAGGCGGCAGTACGGCACTGGCTTGGTAAGTCAGACCGCTACCCAGCGCAGGAGCTGCGATGCTGGCTCGCATGACTGACTGCATTGCTGCACGGGTGTAGGCCTTTAGGGCGGTCGGTTCATCTACTACCGGGCCACTGAGGCTGGAGAGCGCAGCAACGCTGGCCTTTGCTCCCGCAAAAGATGCCAGCGCTACAGCATGGCTGCTAAGGTAGGCGTTACCTGCACTAAGCACAGGGCTAAAACGTGGATCGCGCCCAGTAGCGCGGTGGGGTGCGGTGGGGATCTCTATAGGCACCCCAAAGCGTTTGGTGAAAGCGCGGGCAGCTTCCACCAGAGTCACGGCAGCGGCGTAATCTCGTAACACGCGGGCGTATTGGCGCACAAAACGCTGGGTGCCCACGGGCCCCAGCTTGGGCATAAGCACCTGCGTTGTGTACACCACGGTCACGCGGTTTTCGGGATCCATTTGGGTCGGCAGCGCACTTTGCGGAATATTGGGTCTCATCATGTACTCCAAAGAATTAAACAAAAGGAAATCTAACCGCCATTTTTGAAGCTTACTACTAACATCGGGCCACGGATAGGACATTCGATCTCATGCGAAAAAGTCTGTAACCGGGTCAGGACACCCAAGCCAGCCAGACCCGAGGTGTTTGTGCCGTCGCAGTCGCTCAATAGCCAAAGCGTTTGACGCAACTTCGAGAGCAGCTCACGCGGTTTTTCGGCGTTTCGTCGCATGCACGTTGCCCCTAGCAGGCAGTCGCGGCAAAGTCCAGCCCATGACACCACAAGGCATGCCATGCAGCTCACACTCCTTATTGCCGTCCACATGACTGCTGCCATAGCCGCTGTGGCACTGGGCCCGGTTGCGCTGTGGGCTCGCAGGGGTACTACCCAGCGCCCCAAGCTGCACCGCGCGTTTGGCTATGCGTGGGTCACTTTGATGGTTACAGCCGCAATTTCAGCCATCTTCATCCGCGACTACTCGCTGCCAAACATTGCAGGCTACACGCCGATTCATTTGTTGGTGCCGCTCACGCTGGTCACTCTGTTCGCCGCGTTCCGCGCGCTGGCGCAAGGGCGCATACAGGCACATCGCAAACACATGACGACGCTTTATATCAGCGCTTGCATTGTGGCAGGTGCATTCACCTTGCTGCCAAGTCGCTATCTGGGCAACCTGATTTTTCACCGATGGCTAGCGCTGGTTTAGCAGCGTCTTTTTTTCAACAACACGAGGAGTTTTTATGCTGATTCAAATCGTCACCCACACGCCTGTAT
>JANPDQ010000289.1:0-1522 GCA_031431575.1 Polaromonas sp. | reverse complement strand
GACCCTTCCGTGCTGTCAGAAATCATGCGCCGCAGTTCAGGCGGCAATTGGGCGCTTGAAAAATACAACCCCATGCCGGGTGTGATGGCCGCAGCTCCAGCTTCTAAAAACTACGCAGGCGGTTTTGGCACTGATTTGATGCTGAAAGATTTAGGCTTGGCACAAGAAAACGCCGCTGCCGTTCGCGCGGCAACGCCGCTGGGTGGACTTGCCCGCAACTTGTACGCTGCGCACAGCTTGGGCGGCAATGGCGCTTTGGACTTTTCAAGTGTGATTCGACTGGTGCAGAAAAGCGGTACCTGAATGTACTGCAGTTTGCTATTGAAATAGTAGCTTCTGGCGCCTGTATTTATTGCGCTACAGCCCTAATAGGCTAAAAAATACTCAATAACGGTAGCCGTGGCGATGCCCGTGACCGTACCCACGGCCGAAGCCGAAGTTCAGCGAAACATTGGGCACCACCCGCTGGTGGTACACGGGCGCATACCCCGACGGGCCGTAATACGTTGAAGGAGACTGCACCACTACGGGTGCCAAGAACACCGGTTGTTCTTGCTGCACATACATCGGCGTAACCGTGATGGGCTGGTAAGCCTGTGGCTGTGACTGCGGCTGCAGATTGACCTGCGGCTGAATTTGCTGGACGGGCTGGTTTTGTTGATACTGCTGATTCTGAATCGCGCCCACCGGCGTGACTTGCAGCTTGATGAACGGGCCGGGGTCTTGCGGCAGTTGCACCGTGTACTGAGTGCCTTGGTAGTCATACACCACGTTGTAATAAGCAGCGCGGTTTTCATAAAACGTTTGCGTGCTGCACTGCTGCACATTTTGCGTTTGCTGGCGGCTGCCTTCAATTTGGTTGCCCAGCAACCCGCCGCCCACCAAACCTATAAAAGTAGCCACCGCGCGCCCGCTGCCGTTGCCAATTGCGTTGCCTGCTGCAGCGCCAGCCAGGGCGCCCAGTGCAAAACCTGCTCCCGATTTGGGTGCCTCAGTCGTTACGGTTTGGCCGCTGCACACTTGGCGCGGCACCGCAATTTGCTCTACCACCGGCGTGCACGAAATCACCCGGCCAGTGATTTCGGCGGCCGAGGCGTTCATTCCCAGAAGCGACGTTGCAGCGGCTGAGAGCAAGGCGAATGTGGAAGTTAATTTGGTTTTCATACAGTCAATCTTGATTGAGGTGGCGTCAATAACTAGAACTATGACCGATTTAGCCTGTTTTGGTTCAAAAACAGGGCTGATAAAGGGCTTTTTATCCACGTAATCTGTGTAAAGTTGCCGCAAATTGTGCAGCGTCAAATCCAGCGGTGATTACCGAGTTTCCCCACTCGACCACAGGGCGTTTAATGACGCTTGGCAGCTCCAGCGCAAGGCTTTGCGCGCCGCTCGGCGTGTCGGCATCGGCTTGTTCGGTGGCGCTTAAGTTGCGCCACGTTGTGCCACGCCGGTTGATCAGTTTGTCCCAGCCCACGGCATCAGCCCAGGCGGTTAGGCGGTGAGGCGGGACGCCGGTTTTTTT
>JANPDQ010000288.1:0-2385 GCA_031431575.1 Polaromonas sp. | reverse complement strand
TGCCAACGCACCAAAAGCACCCACGCGCGAGTCTTTCATGATCTCAAGTGCGCGTGCTTTGTCATAGCTGCCGCCCAAGCCGTCGGCCACATCGGCCAAGCCGTCTTCATGGAATGCGCCCGTTAGCATCACGGTAAATGCGGTTGACAGCACCGCAGCTAAAAGCGGTGTGTACGTGCTGTCGGGTAGCAATGCGGCTAGCAGGGCGTAGCAAGCCGCCGCCGCAGCGCCCACCAGCAAACCCACGGCCGGAAAGTGCGCCGCACTGGCACGCAGCATGGCGGGGCTAAATCCGACCCATTCGGCGAGTTTTCCTGTGATGGGAATGCGGGTGAAAAATTGCACAGCCAGCAAAAAGTGGCGGATGAATTGCATTACTCCCTCCCCTCCCGGGGGAGGGTGGGGTGGGGGCAAGCGCCAACACGTAGCTTGCATTGCGCGTGCCCCCATCCCAACCTTCCCCCGGTAGGGGAAGGGGTAAGACAGTGAGCTCTGAGTAATGTCATGCGTCTTTCCCGCTCACCCCGGCAGACTCAAAACTCGCCATCTCGTTCATCACATTGGCAGCTGCCAAAACCAGCGGCCAGGCCAGCAAAGCGCCCGTGCCTTCGCCCAGGCGCATGTCCAAATCCAGAAGCGCCCGTGCTTTCAGGTAGTGCAGCATGGCGTGGTGGCCGTGCTCGGCAGAGCGGTGGCAAAACACCGTGTAGTCTTTGGCTGCTGGAGCCAGTGCACAGGCCGCCAAAGCCGCACTGCCTGCAATAAAACCATCGACCAAAATCACGCGTCGCTCAGACGCGGCTTGCAGCATGGCCCCGGTCATCATGGCAATTTCAAACCCGCCGAGCGCGGCCATCGCAGCCATGGGTGTGGTGGCGTTTTTGTGCAGCGCGGCAGCACGCGTTAGCACCGCCTGTTTGTGCGCCAGCTGCGGGTCGGTCAGCCCTGTGCCGCGCCCGGTGGCGTTTTCAATCGAGACGCCTGCCAGCCGGTGCAGTAGCAGCGCCGCCGCCGAAGTGTTGGCAATGCCCATTTCACCAAAAGCCACGGCGTTGCCAGGCAAACTTTTGAGCACACCTGCGCCCGCTTGCAAAGCCGCATCCAGCTGCTCGGTTGACATTGCCGGGCCTTGCGCTGAGTTGCCCGTACCATGCGCAATTTTGCGTTTGATCAATTGCGGGTGGTCGGCAAAATCGCCCGCCACACCCGCGTCCACTACATGCAGCGCAAAACCATTTTGCCGTGCCAGTACGTTAATTGCCGCGCCACCCGCCAACATGTTGCCCACCATTTGTACCGTGACGGCTTGCGGAAAAGCCGACACGCCTTCAAGAGCAATGCCGTGGTCAGCTGCAAACACGACCATCTGCGGTTGGTCGAGCGTGAGCGTTTCGCTGCGCTGGATCAGCCCCAATTGCAGCGCCAGGTGTTCAAGCTGGCCCAGCGCACCGAGCGGCTTGGTTTTGTGGTCAATTTTTTGCTGCAGTTTTTGCGTCAGTGCAGCGTCTTGGGTTGGGTCAATTGTCGGAATCGTAAAGGGCATTTTTAGCAATCAGTTTCTGCAGGCATGCCGGGCACAGGCAGCTTGGGGTGGCAGTTGAATCAGGGTGGGGTACGGGCACCACTCGCGGCATGTCAAAGCACCAGCAACTCGCGTCGCCAGAGGCTACCCCGCAGCGCAAGCCATTGCCGCATTGGGGGCAAACCGACGAGTCTGCAGGTATCGCAGTGGGCATTCCAAAAACTCAGCTTTGCAAAAACAGCTGGTACGCCGGGTTGGCGGTTTCTTCTACGTGCGGGTAGCCCACCGTGCCCAAGAATTTTTTGAAGGCTTTGTTGTCCGCAGTCGGCACTTGCAGCCCGACCAGAATACGGCCAAAGTCCGCGCCCTGGTTGCGGTAATGAAACAAGCTGATGTTCCAGCCGGGTTGCATGGCAGCTAAAAACTTCATCAGTGCGCCAGGACGCTCCGGAAACACAAAGCGCAGCAGGCGCTCATTTTTTGAGAGCGCGCTGTGCCCGCCCACCATGTGCCTGATGTGCTCTTTGGCCAGCTCGTCGTGCGTCAAGTCGAGCGCCTTGAAACCATGCCGCGTGAAGCTACTGGCGATTTTGACGCTCTCGCCCTTGAACGTGGTCAGGCCCACAAACACGTGCGCTTTGGCGCTGTCGCTGATGCGGTAATTGAATTCAGTCACCGAGCGCTGTCCGCCCGGCAGCTCGCCAATCAACTCACAAAAGCGTTTGAAGCTACCGCGCGCTTCGGGAATAGTGACGGCAAACAAGGCCTCGCGTTCTTCACCCACTTCGGCCCGTTCGGCCACAAAGCGCAAGCGGTCAAAGTTCATGTTTGCGCCGCACAGCACGGCCGCGTAGGTCTCGCCT
>JANPDQ010000287.1:0-2198 GCA_031431575.1 Polaromonas sp. | reverse complement strand
TCCGCCGGGCTAAGCGTAACGCCGGTTTGCGCTCGAACACAGAGACTGAAGACGTGCTCGGTGTTGCGCGTGATTCCTGGCGCGTAGCGGTGACGCCACGCCGGATAAATTTCGTAAATGTTTGATACGTGCCAGTTAATGAACTCGTCAGGAGCCGCGTGGAGGCCGGTTTCCTCCATCACCTCCCGCGCCGCAGTGGCCGTGAGCGACTCATTCAAAAAGTCTTTTGAGCCGGTGACGCTTTGCCAAAAGCCAGGATGGTCGGCGCGCTCAATCAGCAGCACATCAGCGCTTGGTGTGTGCACGATCACCAAAACAGACTCAGGGATTTTGAATGTCAAAAAAGAACCCTTGGCAGCCTGGGCAACTCAAACGTTCGGAGTCGCCCAGAGCCGCCCAGCCGATTAATTTACGCCCCGTCTTATGCCGCCGCAGGCGCACGCAGGCGGATGTGCAACTCTTTGAGTTGCTTTTCATCTACCGGGCTTGGCGCATGCGTCAGCAAGCATTGCGCGCGTTGTGTTTTAGGGAACGCTATCACGTCGCGGATAGATTCAGCGCCGGTCATCATCGTCACAATGCGGTCGAGGCCAAAGGCCAGGCCGCCATGGGGCGGCGCACCATACTGCAAGGCGTCGAGCAAAAAGCCAAACTTTTCTTGCGCTTCTTCAGGGCCAATTTTCAACGCGCTAAATACCTTGCTCTGCACATCGGCCTGGTGGATACGCACCGAGCCTCCGCCCAGTTCCCAGCCATTGAGCACCATGTCGTACGCCTTGGCAATGCATTTGCCCGGGTCGGTGTCCATCCAGTCCTCGTGCCCGTCTTTAGGGGCTGTAAAGGGGTGGTGAACAGCGCTCCAGCGGTTGTTGGCTTCGTCGTGTTCAAACATCGGAAAGTCAACTACCCAAAGCGGCTTCCAGCCGGCTGTGAACAGGCCCAATTTTTTACCCAAGGGGCTTAGGCCTACCTTAAGGCGCAGCGCGCCAATGCTGTCGTTCACGATTTTGGAGGTGTCAGCGCCGAAAAAAATCAGGTCGCCGTTAGCTGCTTGCGTGCGCTTCAAAATTTCTGTAACAGCTGCGTCGTGAATGTTCTTGACGATCGGGCTTTGCAGGCCATCACGGCCCTTTGCAACATCGTTAACTTTGATCCAAGCCAAGCCTTTTGCGCCGTAAATTTTCACGAACTCGGTGTAGCCGTCGATCTCGCCGCGGCTCATTTCAGAGCCACCCGGAACGCGCAACGCCACCACACGTCCACCCGGTGTTGTGGCCGGTGCGCTGAAGACTTTGAAATCAACATCGGCCATCACGTCGGTCAGTTCTGTAAATTCGAGGCTGACGCGCAAGTCGGGCTTGTCAGAGCCGAACCGGTGCATTGCGTCGGCATAAGCCATCACCGGGAACTCTCCCAAGTCGGTGTTCAATACTGTTTTAAAAATGTTGGTGATCATGCCCTGAAACATGTCACGAATGTCTTGCTCGCCCATGAAGGAAGTTTCAATATCAATCTGCGTGAATTCAGGCTGGCGGTCAGCGCGCAGGTCTTCATCTCGAAAGCACTTGGTGATCTGGTAGTAGCGGTCATAGCCTGCCACCATCAAGAGCTGCTTGAACAGCTGCGGGCTTTGCGGCAGCGCGAAAAAGTGCCCTTCGTTGACATGGCTGGGCACCAAATAGTCGCGTGCGCCTTCGGGGGTACTTTTGGTCAGCATCGGGGTTTCAATATCGATGAAACCATTCGCATCCAAAAACTTGCGCGTTTCCATCGCTACGCGGTAACGCAACATGAGGTTGTTTTGCATATACGGGCGGCGCAAATCCAGCACCCGGTGCGTCAGTCGCGTGGTCTCTGACAGGTTGTCATCGTCCAGCTGAAAAGGCGGCGTCACGCTGGGGTTCAGCACGGTCATTTCCTGGCACAGCACTTCAATCTTGCCGCTTTTCAAGTTGTCATTCACGGTGCCTTCGGGACGCGCGCGCACGAGCCCTTTGACCTGAATACAAAACTCGTTGCGCACGCCTTCGGCAGTAGCGAACATGTCTGCGCGGTCCGGATCGCACACGACCTGTACATAACCTTCGCGGTCACGCAGGTCGACAAAAATCACGCCACCATGGTCACGCCTGCGGTTGACCCATCCGCAAAGAGAAACAGTTTGACCCAACAAGGCCTCGGTCACCAGGCCACAGTAG
>JANPDQ010000286.1:0-3798 GCA_031431575.1 Polaromonas sp. | reverse complement strand
GCTGGAGCCTTTGGCGTAACTGTAGGTGTCGGGGAAAAAGCGCCCTTCGGGGTGCAAACCGGGCCTGCCGAGCTGATTCATGATCATTTCGGGCTCTAGCGCAATAGAATCAGGCGCAAGCAGCTCTGCTTTTTGTAGCGCCGCGCGCACCTGCGCAAACGTCCAGCCCTCCACCAAGGTAACGCTTCTTAGCGACTGGTCGCCGCGTACCAGCATGTTGAGCAAGCTGCGCGGCGTGGCGCCGGGTGCAATTTCGTAGCTGCCAGCCTTGATTTGTCTGGCGTGCCCCGAAAAACGAAACCACAGCTGCAGCAGCAAGGCGTTAGCCCGCACGCCGTTGGCCACCACGTCTTCAGCGATCTGCGCAGCTCGGGTGCCGGACTCGACTTCCAGCTCTACGGCGACCGCGTCCCCTTGCAGGTTCAACAGCATGGGCGTGTGAAGCCACCACAAAGCAGCGCCTGCAGACACGCAAAGCGCGAACAAAACCAAAATCAAAAATTTAATGAGAAAACTCCGCACTGTTTATCGCACCGTTCAAACTGATCCAAAAAGGGTTAAGCCATGATAATTCAGCGATGAGCACACCTTTTGACCCCGCAGCGACCGCCCCCACTGCCGAGCACCTTTTGACCATGTCAGGCGTCACCCAATTGCCGCACCTGGGCGTCATTCGCGCTGTGGGCGAGGAGGCGGCCAAATTTCTGCAAGGCCAACTCACCCAAGACATTGCCGGGCTGGGGCACGACAAGGCCAGTTTGGCGGCTTTTTGCAACGCCAAGGGGCGAATGCAAGCCAGTTTTATCGTGTTTAAACACAGTGACGATGACATTTTGCTGATGTGCAGCCGCGACCTTTTGCCGCAAACCCTCAAGCGCCTGAGCATGTTTGTGATGCGGGCCAAGGTCAAATTAAGCGATGCGAGTGGTGAGTTTTTGTTATGTGGCGTGACAGGCAACGCTGCACAGGGCTCAAACGCTATGAATTCAGTAGCTTCTAGCGCCCATATTCATTGGTCAAAACATGTTTTTGGCACCCAAACTACGGTGCAGCTACACCCTGGCGCGGGTATTGACCGCCTGCTGTGGTGTGCGCCAGCGGGCACCGCCCCACCAGCCGGGCCGGAACTGCCCCTGGGCACCTGGCAATGGCTTGAGGTACAAGCCGGCATTGCGCCGGTAACGCTGCCAATTTTTGAGGCCTTTGTGCCGCAGATGCTCAACTATGAATCTGTTGGCGGTGTGAACTTTAAAAAAGGCTGCTACCCCGGCCAAGAGGTGGTGGCACGCAGCCAGTTCAGGGGCACGCTCAAGCGGCGCGCTTATGTTGCACACACTGCGGGTGCTGCGCATGTTGGGCAAGAGGTGTTTCATGAAAGCGACGCAGACCAGCCGTGCGGCCTGGTTGCCGCCTGCGCACCCAGTCCAGCAGGTGGTTTTGCGGTGATTGTGTCGATGCAAACATCGGCCAGCACGGGGGCGTTAACTTTAGGCGGCAGCAGCGGCGCGGCGTTGAAGTTGTTGCCGCTGCCTTACCCTTTACTCGAAGATATCTAGCCAAAGTTGAGGCGAAAACATGTGCCTGGCCGCATTCGCCATAAACGCATCCAGCCGCTGGCCGTTGGTGCTGGCATCCAATCGCGACGAGTTTTTTGACCGCCCCGCCCTGCCACTGGCGAGCTGGCAAACAGCCGCCGGTAACACCGTCATTTCAGGGCGAGACGCCCAAGCGGGCGGTACTTGGCTGGGCATCACACCCAGCGGGCGCGTGGCGCTTTTAACCAACGTGCGTGAAGGCCTGCCGCTTGCCGCGCCGCGCTCCAGGGGCGAGCTGGTGGTGCGCTGGCTTGAGGGATTTGAAGATGCCCATGCGTACATCGCCAAGATCGACGGCGAACATTACGGCGGCTTCAACCTGCTGATGGGCGACTTGCAATGCGGGCAATGGCATTTTTGGTCTAACCGGCAGCCCGGCGGTGCGCAATTGGCGCCACAAAAACTCGAAAATGGCGTTTATGGCTTGTCAAATGCTGGCCTGAAAACACCGTGGCCCAAAGTGGTCAAGCTGAAGTCTGCAATGGCCAGTGCGCTGGAATCACCCAGTCAGCACGCCCTGGAGCGCGTGCTGTGGGCAGCACTGTCCGACCAGGAGCGTGCCGCGGTCGATGCATTGCCGCAAACCGGGGTTCCACTGGCGCTCGAATTGGCGCTGTCCAGTGCCCGTGTTGCTATTGCTGAGCGCAACTATGGAACACGCTGCACGAGTTTGATCGTTGTGACTGCGCCGCCTGAAAACCAAACCGCCAGCAGCGGCAGATGTGCGGTCAGCTTTCAGGAAATGACCTACACGTCGCCGCTGGCTGCCACTCCAAGCCCAGCTACCGCTGCCGTTTGCACGTTCACCTTGCCGGGGAAAAGCGCACTTACAGCGCTTTAAAGCCGCGCCAGCAGCGCAGGCGGAATTTGAGCCCGCAGCGCGTCGCGTTCTTTTTCAGGCGTAGCGGCCAATGCCAGTTTGTACGCTGCAATTGCTTTGGCATCGTCTTTTTTCTGAATGGCATAAATCGCACCCAGCTTGGTGTACCCGTCGGCCTGGTTGGCGGGCCAGCCTTTGTTGCGCAGCTCCAGGCCCTGAATGGCCATATCAAAGTCGCCTTTTCTGACGCCCAGAACATAGGCCGCGTTGGTCAGGTCATAGTCATAAGTGCCATCTTGCATGTACTGCTTGGCCAGCGCAGCCGCCTCGGGCTCTTTGCCGGTGCGGCTCATCAAAATAACTTTGAGGGAGCGAATTGATACGGCTTTCGGCTGCAGCTTTTCGCCACGCTCTAAAAACTCCAAAGCCTTCTCGTTGTTGCCAATGGTGGCGTATCCACGCGCAATATTGGACATGATGGCCACCACGTAAGGCCGGGACACAACGACCGACTCCCAAACCCAAATCGCGTTTTTCCAGTCGCCCCACTTGGCCAGCTCGTCACCCAGCATGGGCGTAATTTTGCGGTAGTGGGTGTTGATCGCTATGCCTTCTCTGGCCAGCGTCAGCATTTCTTTTTTGGTTTTGTCCCACTTGGGGTTGTTGTAGTCTTTGGATTGGGTAATCGACAGCGACATTTTTACCGCCGTGACAATTTTTTGTTCAGTGGCTGCCGCTTGCTGGCTGATGTACGCGGTGAGCGCCAGGCACACCATCATGGCGACTGCCAGCACTTGTGAGTACGCGGGCCGCCATGACAGGCGAGACGCTGCCGTGACCCCGCGAATGTTCAACCTGGCATCAGACGCAGCCAATATCGCCAGCGCCAATGCAAAAATGCAACCCGTACTAGCCAAGCGCCACGGAAAACCGATATTGCTCACCACCAAAAACGCCAGCAAGCTGGCAAGGGCAATAGCCCGTACAGGCGCTTCAGCCAACCCATCAGGGGTTTTGTTGCGCAGCGTTCTCCACGCTGCCATCAACAGATAAGAAAACAGCGCAAACAAAAACACCCAGCCCACCGCGCCGTATTCGGCCAACAACTGCAAAATTTCGTTGTGAACGTAGTAGTCAGTCTCTAGTTGCGAGCCTTCGGTTTGGTACAGCGGCAACATCGCTTCCCAAGCGCCTGCGCCCACGCCCTTTAACGGCTCGGCTTTGATCATGCCTGCAGTCGCCTTCCACATCACCAGGCGAATGCCGAGCGAGCCGTCATCGGCCGAAATCGATGCGGTCCGCTTGAATGCCATGTCAAACGGCGTGGTGGCATTGCCGTAAGACGAGCGGTCAGAAATGATTTTGGGATTACCTGTGCTGATA
>JANPDQ010000285.1:0-4744 GCA_031431575.1 Polaromonas sp. | reverse complement strand
ATGCGGTAGGTTTGGCAAATTTTGGCGTCTAGCAGGCCTTTTGGAAGCCGCTGTATGTCGATGGCGTCAACATCCATTACTGGCGCTGCGAAGGCAGACGACATGGTGTGGGCCAGGTCGAACGGGGAAACTGCACCAGAGCCAGTCAACTCAGCAATAAAGCTGGTGCGGGCCAGTTTGGCCTTGCTGTAAATGTCGTCGGCTGCCTTTTGACCCAGTTTGCCGGCAATCACCAAAGCTCTGCCGATGCCGGGCAGTGCAGCAGACGGGGCTTGTTTGGTGACTGCGTCAACTACGGCCATTGCGATCAAACTCCTGATAAAACTGAATCATCGCCGATAGGCGGTGCGCTGTAAATACAAAAATAAGTAGAAGTTACACACTTTATACCCATCGGAACTAACTTACAGCGCCTGAACAGCATCCTATGCCTGGCGTTCAAGCAACTGAGCTGCCAACTGCTCAAGCGCACTTCGATACTTGTTGTCTGGGATTTTGCGGACTGCATCCAAAGCCCGCTGCGCCTCGGCAGCGGCGGCCAATCGCGTTGCACCCAAGGCACCCGTGCTTTTGACGATTGCGATGATTTGCGGCATTTGCGTCGTGCTACCAGCTTCAATAGCGCCTGAAATAATCAACCTTTCCGCGGGAGTTGCCCGCTGCATGGCGATGATCAACGGTAACGTGGCCTTGCCTTCGCGCAAGTCATCCCCCAAGTTTTTACCCATCACCGAGGCGTCACCATCGTAGTCCAGCACATCGTCAATTACCTGGAAAGCAGTGCCCAACGCCTGCCCGTATTCAGCACAAAATTGTTCGACTTCCGCCGGCACTTTTGCCAACAAAGCTGCCAGCCGAGCGCTTGCCTCAAACAGCTTCGCCGTCTTTGACCGGATGACTCGCAAGTAAGTTTCTTCTGACAAGCTGGCGTCGTGCATGTTTACCAATTGCAAGACTTCGCCTTCGGCAATCACGTTCGTAGCTTCTGATAGTGTCTGCATGACGCGCATGTCGCCCGCTTCCACCATCATTTGAAAGGCGCGGGAATACAAAAAATCACCCACTAAAACGCTTGCGGGGTTACCGAACACATCATTTGCGGTCGCGCGACCCCGGCGCAGGGTTGACTCGTCCACCACATCATCGTGCAGCAGCGTGGCGGTATGGATAAATTCAACTACAGCCGCTAAATTCAGCCGCTGATCTCCAGAAAATCCCAAAGCACCGCACATCAAGAGCAACAAGCCGGGACGCAAGCGTTTGCCACCTGCAGCAATAATGTACTGCGACACTTGGCTGACCAAAGGAACTTCAGAACGAAGCCGCCGCTGTATCACCTGGTCCATTGCCGCCATATCCTCGGCAATAAGGCTCAGAGCAGCGGCGGTACTTATGGAGTTAGCAGACAAATGTAATCCGAGTGGTGATTAAGAATCTAATGAAGATTATAAGAAGCGAGAACTGCACTGCGGGGCCACGCTCACGCGCCTAACAACACGTGTGGCTATTTTCGACCCAATATGCTAAAGTCGATGGCTTCGTGGAAATTCGTCCGCGAAACTCAATTTAAGAGGTCTTACATGTACGCGGTCATAAAAACCGGCGGCAAACAATACAAAGTTGCTGCTGGTGAAAAAATTAAAGTAGAACAGATTGCTGCGGACGTAGGCCAAGAGATTGTTTTTGATCAGGTTTTGGCTGTCGGTGAAGGCAGCTCAATCACGGTCGGAACGCCCTTGGTTCTAGGTGCCACTGTTACTGTTACGGTTCTGTCCCACGGCAGAGGCGACAAAGTTCGCATTTTCAAAATGCGCAGGCGCAAGCACTACCAAAAGCGCCAAGGCCATCGCCAAAACTACACCGAACTGTTTTTTGCAGAAATTGCAGACGGCAAAGGCGGCGTGGTCAAGGCCACTGCCCCGGTGATGCTGGCAGCCCCTGCCAAAGATGATCTGGAAATTATCGAAGGTATCGGCCCAAAAATTGCGCAGGTGTTGGTTGCCAATGGCATTACCACTTTTGCGCAGCTTGCAGATGCAAATGCTGACGCAATCACTGCGATGCTCAAGGCATCCGGTGGCCGCTTTGGCCTGGCCAATCCTGCATCGTGGGCAGAGCAGTCTGCCTTGCTGCGCGACGGCAAAATGGATGAGTTCAAAGCACTGACCGACGCGCTTGTCGGCGGCGTTAAAAAGTAAGTCTCAACAGACATTTTTGGAGCACTTAAATGGCACAGAAAAAAGGCGGCGGCTCTACGCGAAACGGGCGTGATTCACAGCCCAAGATGCTTGGTGTCAAGAAGTTTGGCGGCGAAGTCATCAACGCTGGAAGCATCATTGTTCGCCAGCGAGGCACCCGCTTTCACCCCGGTGTGAATGTCGGCATTGGCAAAGACCATACGCTGTTTGCGTTGGTTGACGGTCAAGTGTCATTCGCCATCAAGGGCGCATTGAGCAAGCACACCGTTAACGTGACGCAAGTCGCTGCCTCGGCGTAACTTCTCCCCGTGTGGCATCGAAGCCCCGACCAGTCGGGGCTTTTTTATTTGTCAGTTGAGTCCGCTGCCTTACCATTGCGCAAATAACCCGAAACCACCATGAAATTTGTAGATGAAGCCTTTATTGACATTGCCGCAGGCGATGGCGGCGCGGGCTGCGTGTCCTTCAGCCACGAGAAATACAAGGAATTTGGTGGCCCGAACGGCGGCGACGGTGGGCGTGGCGGCCACGTGTACGCGGTCGCAGATGTCAACCTGAACACGCTGGTTGACTTCCGATTTTCGCGTCGCCACGACGCAAAAAATGGTGGCCACGGCATGGGCTCGGATATGTTTGGCGCCAAAGGCGACGACATTATTCTGAAAATGCCGGTCGGTACAATTTTGACGGATGGCGAAACTGGCGAAGTTCTCTTCGAGCTGTTAGAGCCTGGTGAGCAAATCCTGATCGCCAAAGGAGGCGACGGCGGCTTTGGTAATTTGCGCTTTAAAAGCTCTACCAACCGAGCACCGCGCAGCAAAACACCGGGCTGGCCAGGCGAGCGCAAGAGCTTGAAGCTGGAGCTCAAGGTGCTGGCAGACGTTGGCCTGCTCGGCATGCCAAACGCTGGGAAATCCACATTTATCACCGCAGTTTCCAACGCCCGGCCGCGCATTGCTGACTACCCATTCACCACGCTGCACCCTAACCTCGGTGTGGTGCGCGTTGCGCCTGAGCAGAGCTTTGTGGTGGCTGATTTGCCGGGGCTGATTGAAGGCGCATCGGAAGGTGCGGGCTTGGGACACCTCTTCTTGCGGCATTTGCAGCGCACCCGGTTGCTGCTGCACATTGTTGACCTGGCACCGTTTGACGACAGCGTTGACCCGGTAGCCCAAGCCAAAGCAATTGTGGGTGAGCTTAAAAAGTACGACGAGGCGCTGTACAAAAAGCCGCGCTGGCTGGTGCTTAACAAGCTTGACATGGTCGATGCAGACGAGCGTGCCGCCAAAGTTAAAGACTTCGTCAAGCGCTTTAAATTCAAAGGGCCAGTGTTTGAGATATCCGCGCTAACGCGGGAAGGCTGCGAGCACCTGATAAAGACCATTTACAAGCACGTCAAGGAAGTCCAAAAGAGCGAACAACCGCTTGAAGAAATTGACCCCCGCTTTGTGGAACTTCCGCCTGAGTAAGGCTTGGCCTAATCGACTTTTGCTATTTATATAATAGCTTCTTGCGCCCGTATCTATTGCGCTACAGACCTAAAATACATAAATTTCAAGATTCGACGCCACCATGCAAGCCCCGCAGCACTCTACGGTTCTTCTCAACGCCAAGCGCATTGTGGTCAAAGTCGGCTCAAGCTTGGTCACCAACGAGGGCCGCGGCCTTGACGCTGAGGCCATTAGCCAGTGGTGCGAGCAGCTGGCCGTGCTGGTCAAAAGCGGGCGCGAAGTCATCATGGTTAGCAGTGGCGCCATTGCAGAAGGCATGAAACGCCTGGGTTGGGCCATTCGGCCCAAGGCGATTCATGAACTGCAGGCAGCAGCAGCCGTCGGCCAAATGGGGCTAGTCCAGGGTTATGAAACCAGCTTGCGGGCCAACGGTATTGGCAGCGCACAAGTGCTTTTGACCCATGCAGACCTCGCCGACCGTGAAAGGTACCTCAATGCGCGCTCAACACTGCTGACGCTTTTGAGCTTGGGTGTGGTGCCTGTCATCAATGAAAACGACACCGTCGTCAATGACGAAATCAAGTTCGGCGACAACGACACTCTCGGTGCGCTGGTTGCGAATCTGGTTGAGGCCGACGCATTGATTATTCTGACTGACCAAAAAGGCCTGTACACCGCTGACCCGCGCAAAGACCCGCAAGCCCAGTTCGTTCACGTTGGTAAAGCAGGCGATGCAGCGCTTGAAACTATGGCCGGGGGCGCAGGCTCCAGTATTGGCAGCGGCGGCATGATCACCAAAATTCTTGCGGCCAAGCGCGCGGCAGGATCAGGCGCATCCACTGTGATTGCCTGGGGGCGGGAACCGTCGGTGTTGATCAGGCTGACAAGCGGTGAGGCGATTGGCACGCTTTTGTTAGCGCAAACCCAAAAAAATCAGGCGCGCAAACAGTGGATGGCTGACCACTTGAAAATGCGCGGCTCAGTCACGGTTGACTCTGGTGCGGCGACCAAGGTAAGCGACGAGGGCAAAAGCCTGCTGCCGATTGGCATGACCGCTGTGCAGGGCGAGTTTTCGCGTGGCGACGTAATTGCGGT
>JANPDQ010000284.1:0-20357 GCA_031431575.1 Polaromonas sp. | reverse complement strand
GGATCAGCCCTTTTTCTCAGACATCATTTTGATTTTGGCCTTGGCGGCGTCGGCGGACATGCCCTTCATGCTTTCGCAGGTGCCTTTGGCAACGTATTTCCACTCGCCAGCATCAGCAGTCAGCTTGGACTGGCCTGCGCAAGAGTGCGTTCCTGCCAGGTTGGCGCAGTCGTTCTTGCCGGCTTCGGCAATGCCGTAGCACTTTTCTTTTTCCTGGGCCATCGCAGGTGCGGCAACTAACAGGGTCGACAACAGGGAAGCTGCAGCTGCAGCGATGAATGCGCGTTGGTTCATGATGAAAACTCCTGAATTAAAGATGAATTTAAAAATGACTTACTGAAAACTTTTACCAGTAACCAGAGCCGATTTTCTGGCCTGGTTGCTGATTTAGTCTGCCCAATTACGGGCTTCTTACATATCTCTTGAAAATAAATAGCTTATTTGGTACTTCCTGTGTGAAAGTCAGAGCAGATCGGAAATCTTGTCCCAAGCATCCGCTGGAATGCGGCCAATATAGCGCTCGACCACTTTGCCCTCTTTGTTCAGCAAGTACGCAGCTGGCAACATGGCGTGCTTGCCTAAATTGTCTTTGTAGCCGGGTGAGCCAGCCCAGATTTGTACGAAGCGCTGCTTCATGGGCACGGTGCGCGAGATGATGCGTTCGTAGTCCATCAAATCTTGCATCTGCGAGTCGGTGCTGATGGCAACCACCTCAAACGGCTTGCCGACCCAGCCCTCGTAGTTGTTGCGCAGCTCGGGCATTTTGTCGCGGCAGACTGCGCAGCCAGTAGACCAAAACATGACCAGCACCACTTTTCCTTTGAGTGCGGCTAATTTAAACGGCTTGCCGTCAATTGTTTGCGCATCAATTTGCGGAGCTGCAACGAGGGCTGCAGGCTGTGCTGCTGCGCTTACCGCGCTGGCCGCGGGAGACAACACTTTTGGCGTGTTTTGTTGCGCAAAAGCGGGTGCAGCAATTGCGGTGGCGATTACGGTGGCGATTGTCATCGCTGAAAGCAGTTTATGTAAAGTGGTCATGTTTTGCGACTTTGGTGGTGTTAACTGAAATCTTGGTGCGAGGTTTTTTACGCACTCTAATGGTTTTAGTCGGCTACAGGTCTTATTTCTTACCCTGCAAGCAATTAGACTGCAGCGCATGACCAGTTTTAACGATCAGTTGGTGGAACACCGAATTTACCTGCTTCGGTTCGCACGCTTGCAGTTGCGCAATGACGCCTGGGCAGACGATGCCGTTTCGGAAACCCTGCTGGCTGCGCTGTCCAAGCCGCAAAGCTTTGGCAACCGCTCACAGCTTAAAACCTGGCTGGTCGGGATCTTGAAGCACAAGGTCATTGATATTCTTCGCAAACAGGTCCGCGAAGTTTCCTGGGTCGGCGACGCAGACGAAAATGAGGGTGACGAGCTGGACAAAATCAGTTTCAAAGCCGACGGCCACTTTACCGACATGCCATGTGAGTGGGGCAATCCGCATGAAAGTCTGGAGCAACAACAGTTTTTTGCGGTGCTTGACGCTTGCGTCAATCGGCTGCCGCCTGCACAGGGCCGGCTGTTTTTAATGCGCGAATGGCTGGAGCTCTCGTCAGAGGAAGTGTGTAAGGAATTGGTGATGACGCCGACCAATCTTTATGTTCAGCTGCACCGTGCGCGCTTGCGCTTGCAAGAGTGCCTGAATATCAACTGGTTTGGCTTGAAACCAAACCCAGCCGACTGAATTGATGAGATGTGATGTGATGCGCACCGACACGACATGGCCAAATTAACTTTGCTCCGCCGCACCTGCAAGCAAGCAGCTGCGCTGGTTATCGCTAGAGAAGACCGCGCCTTGAACCTGCCGGACAATGTGGCCTTGAGACTGCATTTGCTGGCCTGCAAGGCATGCCCGAAGTTTGAACAACAGGTGCTGACGCTGCGCGCTGCTATGGGGAAATGGCGCAACTACACCGATAGTGACGACGCGGCTCGCTGATTTATGCACTGATTTTTGTACTGATTTATTCACCGAAAAGACGCACAAAACCGCAGTTGAACCCAAGTTTTCCGAAACTGGATAGAAAAAGTTACACCTTTTATAAGTATTTACGATAGTTGCGTGCCAATTAGCTACGTGCAGCATAATATAAGGATATAAATTTTTGAATTTATACAGGTTAGTGATCGGTCAGTTTCGCGCGCTACAGCGGTACTTTGAAAATTTGTTGTGCTAACGGGGCCCCATCGCTTTTGTTAATCGATTTCGATCAGACATCGATATTTTGTGTTTTTAGAGGAGTCCCTTGATGGGCAACAAACTATACGTCGGCAATCTGCCTTACTCGGTCCGCGACGAAGACCTGCAACAATCATTTGGCCAGTTTGGCGCTGTCACCAGCGCTAAAGTCATGATGGAACGCGATACCGGTCGTTCCAAAGGATTTGGCTTTGTGGAAATGGGCAGCGATGCAGAAGCCCAAGCAGCTATTACCGGCATGAACGGCCAGCCTTTGGGCGGACGCAGTGTTGTTGTGAATGAAGCGCGTCCGATGGAGGCACGTCCTCCACGTACTGGTGGCTTCGGTGGTGGCGGTGGCGGCTACGGTGGTGGTGGTGGCGGCGGCGGTGACCGCTCGGGTGGCGGCGGCTACGGTGGCGGTGGCGGCGGTGGTCGTTCAGGCGGCGGTGGCGGCGACGGCGGCTTTCGTAGCCCATACGGCGGAGGCGGTGCTGGCGGTGGACGCTCTGGTGGCGGCGGCGGCGGTGGACGCGGCGGCTACTGATCTTCCAACGTTTAAAGCGCATATTTAATGCGTTTAAAATGTTCAAAATGTTCAAAATGTTCAAAATTTTCAAGCAGTTTTTGGCAGTAGTGCTGAAAGTTGCCTCAAACTAGGCTTCAAGACTTCGATTTTGAAGTCTTTTTTGTTTGTTTTTTAACCTTTTAAGCCTGTAGCCCAATAAATATAGTCGTTAGCAGCTATTAAATTAGTAGCGCTCTGGCTACTCAGACGCTTGGCGCTTCTTGCGCGCTCGACCCGACAGCGCTTTGTCAAATACCGCGTTTGGAAGCAACCTTAACAACTTGGCAACCACGCCCATTTGCCACGGAATAACGCGGTAGCTGCTGCCTGCCTCAATGGCTGAAAAAGCTTTGTCGGCAAATACGCCGGGCTGCATAAGAAACGGCATGGCGTAGCTGTTTTTCTGCGTCAGTGGCGTGTCGATGTAGCCCGGGCAAATCGTGACGACTTTGACGCCGGTCGGTCGCAGCTCACCACGCAGGCTTTCACAATAGGCAATGACGGCGGCTTTGCTGGCGCAGTAAGCGCCGTGCCCGGGCAAGCCCCGAATGCCCGCTACGCTGCCAATGCCCACCAGCGCGCCGGAGCCGCGTTGGGCCATCGCTGCAATGAAGGGGTGAAAAGTTGCGGCCAAGCCCGTGTTGTTGGTGGCCAACGTTTGGGCCATCACACCCAAGTCGCCAAGAAAAGTGGAGTCCATGCCAATGCTGATGCCCGCGTTGGCAATCACTACATCGGGCACGCCCTGCTGGGCGATGCAGGCCTGGCCTGCGGCAACAATACTGGCAATATCAGACACATCCGCGCTATATATTTCGTAGCTGCTTGCGCCCATATTGATTGATTCTGCCCAGGATTTAACTTCATTTGTTCGCCGCGCTACCAGCGCCAGACGGTAGCCAGAGTGGTAGAACCGCTCGGCCAGCGCTTGCCCGATTCCGCTGGAGGCTCCAGTAATGAATACCAGTTTGGGTGCAGTTTCCGGCATGGGGGCGTTCACTTCGCGGGCACCGGCTTACCGGGCATCAGTTGCGCCCTGACACGGCCCTTCAGATCGGCCACGCCGCTCAGGCTGTCGTAGGAAAAGGTTTCAGCGGTAAATTGGTCGCCCCCGCGAATCAAAACCACCGGTTTGTTCGACGTTACGCGTTCTTCATTGACGTAGGCGTGTAGAAACTCGCCTTGAAATTCCAGACGCGGCACGGCTTGCCCGTTTGCACCTTGTGCGGCCTCGCGCACCACCCGGGCGTTGCCCAACAACTGCACCTGTGAGACGTCGGCGTTGCTCAAAGCCCGGTTGGCGGTTGACACCACCAGACGCCCACTGTCGCTCAGGCTTTGAATGCGCGCCTGGTCAATTTCAAGCGTGTCGGTGTCTGCGTAGTGGCGGGCCTCAACCCCGCTGACTTCGCTTTTGAGCTGGCCTTTTTCATTGAACGACTTGACGTTGAACTTGCGCATGAAGTAATCGACCTCATGGCCAGCCGCTTTTGGAGCATTGGGCTCGGTAATTTCAGGGGAGTTGCGCGCAAGCCAGTAGGTGCCCAACGCAAGGGTTGCCATGATGACCAGCGGCAGGTAAATCGATGCCCAATCCCACAGACGCAGCACTTGCCGCCACGGCTGGATGGGCGACGTGCCGACGCGGCTGGCCATCAGGCGTAGGCCTCAAGCAGTTCGGCGTAACGCCCGCTGGCCACCAGCAACACATCGCAGAACTCTCGCGCTGCGCCGTGCCCGCCGATGGCACCGGTAACGTAATGGGCAGCCGCTTTGACTTCAGCGTGCGCGTTGGCTGGGGCGCAGCAAAAAGCTGCGCGGCGCATGATGGGCAGGTCGGGCCAGTCGTCGCCGATGGCGCCGGCTTGCGCCCAATCGAGCCCGAGCGCACGCAACGTGGCCTCGGCTGCGGGGCGCTTGTCTTCCGTGCCGAAGTGTGCATGCGTGATGCCAAGTGCATCCAGCCGCGCGCGCAGCGCCGGGCTGTCGCGCCCGGTAATGACGGCCGGAACAATGCCCGCTTTTTGCAGCAGCTTCAAGCCGTGGCCGTCGAGCGTATTAAAACGCTTGAGGGTTTCGCCGTGCTCGGACATGTACAAGCCGCCATCGGTCAGCACGCCATCGATGTCAAAAAAAGCGACTTGAATGCCCGCGGCTTGCAGCAGCAGTTCTGGCGGGAAATTAAGCGTTGGCGTCATGGGTTTTCAAATCACTTTTGCGCGCATCAAATCATTGGTGTTGAGCGCGCCGCACAGCTCGCCCAGGGCATTGACCACCAGTACGCTGGTGATGCGGTGCTGCTCCATCAGCGCGACCGCATCAACAGCCAATGCATCAGCGCGCACGGTTTGAGGGTTGGGGTGCATGACTTCTTGCGCAGTTGCCAAACGCAGGTCGATGCCTTTTTCAACCAGCCTGCGCAAGTCGCCATCGGTGAAAATGCCCAAGACATGCGCGCGCGTATCGACGATGGCCGACACGCCCAAACCCTTGCTGCTCATTTCACGCATCAAGTCGCTGAAGCTGGCTTGCGGCGTGACCGCAGGCACGTCACCTCCGCTGCGCATGACGTCGCTGACGTGGGTCAGCAACTTGCGGCCCAGCGCGCCGCCAGGGTGCGAGCGGGCGAAATCTTCGGGCTTGAAGCCGCGCGCGTCAAGCAACGCAACAGCCAGCGCGTCGCCCATGGCTAATTGCGCAGTGGTGCTAGCAGTGGGCGCCAAGCTCAGTGGACAGGCTTCTTTTTCGACGCTGCTATCTAAAACAACGTCAGCCGCTCTTGCAAGCCCTGATTGCAGGCCGCCGGTCATGGCTATCAGCGTCACCCCCAGACGTTTGATGGCGGGCAACAACGAGGTCAGCTCGCCGACCTCGCCGCTGTTGGAAATAGCCAGCACCACGTCACCTGGTTGCACCATGCCCAAGTCGCCGTGGCTGGCTTCGGCAGGATGCACAAACATGGCAGGGGTGCCAGTTGATGCCAATGTGGCGGCAATTTTGCGGCCAATATGCCCGCTTTTGCCCATGCCCATCACCACCACGCGGCCGCTGCACGACAGCACAATTTGCACGGCTTCGCTGAACTCTGGCCCGACGCGGCTGGCAAGACCCAGCACGGCGGCTGCTTCAATTTCAAAGGTCTGGCGGGCCAGCTGCTGGGCCTGCTGGGCGTTAAACAAGGGCGCGTCAAAACTCATCACTGCATTCTATAGAGGCATATGCGTTGCTCCACGCGCTTTGTGAATAAAGCGCATTACCATCAAACCATGAGTGCGCTTGAACTAACCCTTCTGTATTTGCTGGCCGCAGTGCTGGGAGTGACATTGTTCAGGTGGCTGAAGTTGCCGCCTATGCTGGGCTACCTGGCAGTAGGCGTAGCGATTGGCCCGCACGCGTTGGCGTTGTCAAACAATGCTGACGGCGTGCGCCACTTAGGCGAGTTTGGCGTGGTTTTTTTGATGTTTGTGATCGGGCTGGAATTTAACCTGCCCAAACTGCGGTCGATGCGTGGCCAGGTTTTTGGTCTGGGCCTACTGCAGGTGGTGATGACGATTGTTTTGGCCACGGGTGGCTCGCTATTTTTGGCCAGCATGGCACCAACCCTGTGGGGTATGCGCTGGCAAACCGCTCTTGCGCTGTCGGGCGTGATTGCCATGAGCAGCACCGCGATTGTTGTCAAACTGCTGTCAGAGCGGCTGGAATTGGACTCTGAACACGGCAAGCGCGTCATGGGCGTCTTGTTGTTCCAGGACTTGGCGGTGGTGCCGCTGCTGGTGCTGATTCCTGCGCTCGGCGCTTCACCGGACCAGCTTTTTATGGCGCTAGCGCTGGCCGGCTTGAAAGCCATGGTGCTGGTTGGCGTGCTGCTCACGGGTGGGCAGCGCGTGATGCGCTGGTGGCTCACGCTGGTGGCGCGCCGAAAAAGCGAGGAGCTGTTTGTACTGAACCTGCTGCTGGTCACGCTGGCGCTTAGCTGGCTGACTGAGCTTGCAGGATTAAGCCTGGCCCTTGGCGCTTTTATTGCCGGCATGCTGATTTCAGAGACGGAATTTAAACACCAGGTTGAAACCGATATCCGACCATTTCACGATGTGCTTTTGGGTTTGTTCTTCATCAGCATTGGCATGATGCTTGATTGGCAAATTGTGCTTGGGCGCTGGCCCCTGGTGCTGCTGCTGGCAACACTGCCTGTGCTGTTCAAGCTGGCGTTGGTTACGGCGCTTGCGCGGGCGCTGGGCGGCACCACTGGCGTGTCGCTGCGCACCGGCTTGTATTTGGCCCAAGCGGGCGAGTTTGGTTTTGTGCTGCTCACACTGAGCAACCAAAGCGGCTTGGTACCGCCCGATCTGCTCAATCCGATTTTGGCCAGCATGGTGCTGTCGATGCTGGCAACGCCGTTCATCATCATGCAAAGCAACCGGATTGTGATGCGGCTGGTAGCCAGTGAATGGCTGCAGCAGTCACTGCAAATGACCAGCATTGCGCGCAAAGCCATCAACACCAGCAAGCATGTGATTATTTGCGGATACGGCCGCTGCGGGCAAAATTTGGGGCAAATGCTAGAGCAAGAGGGCATTCAATACATGGCGCTTGACCTGGATCCGGATCGTGTTCGCCAGGCTGCCAGCGCAGGAGACTCCGTGGTGTTTGGCGATGCATCACGGCTGCAGTCATTGATGGCTGCGGGCCTGGCACGAGCCAGCGCGGTGGTGGTGACATATCTGGACACCGCAAGTGCTTTGAAGGTGCTGGCCAACGTGCGTGCCCATGCGCCAACGGTGCCAGTCATAGTGCGCACGGTAGACGACCACGACCTGGAAAAGCTGCGCGCCGCCGGAGCAACAGAGGTCGTGCCCGAAGCCATTGAAGGCAGCTTGATGCTGGCAAGCCACGCGCTGGCGCTGGTAGGCGTGCCGATGCGGCGCGTGATTCGCGTGGTGCAAGACCAGCGCGATCAGCGCTACAACTTGTTGCGGGGTTACTTTCGCGGTGCTGACGACGACACGGTTGACGAGCAAGACGAGGAGCGCCTGGCAACCGTCACGTTGCCTTTGGGAAGCAAATCGATCGGTAAGGCGCTTGGCGACACTTTGCTGGATCGCATTGGCGCGCGGGTTGTAAGTCTGCGCAGAAGCGATGGACATACTTTTACGCCTGATGCCAGCTCGCTGCTCGCAGATGGTGACACGCTGGTAGTGTCGGGAAAGCCAGAAGCGCTGGCCATGGCGGAAGAAAAACTGCTGCGCAGGCGATCATAAAAAAACCAGGTTGTCTGAATTTAACGCCCTAACGCCCTAACGCTCAACCGCTTTTCGCTCTACCACTTTAAAGCCACCTTGGAGCAGCTCTTATGATCACACGCCGCCAAGCCCTGCAGCTTGCTTTGGCCAATGGGTTTGCCATGGTGCCGACGGCATCACCACACGCACAAACTTTGCCAGACATTGCCGCACTGCTCAGGCAGGGCGGGTGCGCGGTGATGTTGCGGCATGCACAAACAGAACCTGGCGTGGGTGACCCGCCCAATTTTCAAATCGACCAATGCAGCACGCAAAGAAATTTGAACGCGCAAGGGCGCGTGCAGGCAAGTGCGATTGGGCGCTGGTTTACGAGCCAGTCGTTGACGCCCAGCAGCGTGCAGTCCAGCGCGTGGTGCCGCTGCAAAGACACCGCCAATTTGGCGTTTGGCCGTTGCAATGTGCTGTCAGCCTTGAACTCGACGTTTGAGGCGCGTGGGCAAGCGGATGCACAAACCACCGTACTGCAAGCGCGGCTGGATGCCATGACGCCAGGCGCGTTTGAGGTGTGGGTAACGCATCAAGTCAACATCAGCGCATTGACTGGGGAAGGCACATCGATGGGCGAAGCATTGATTGTTCGCGCCGCAGGAACCAAAAGCGGGGTGCAAGTTTTGGCGCGCACCCGCTTTGGGTGATTTGGCAAGGCTTATGGCCGCTCTTGAGAGCTAGCCGGAGCGTTTGTAAATGGTTAACTCAAATCCGTCAGCAAAAGCTTTGCTATTAATAAAGGAGCTGCTTGCGCCCGTGTTATAAGAATTTCAGGCTCTTTTGTCGTGCGTTTAGCAGCTCCTGGCTTGTGTCGCTTAATTCAGGTCGCCATATTGTGTTGCACTCAGTGCTGGTACTGCAGGTGAGTCTGGCATTTCGGTATCTTCAAAACCCGTGATGAGCGTGTAAGACTTCAAAACGCCGCTGGCCTTGCTGGCCGCGTCCGCAGCAGGTACGGCTATCGTGGCCGCAGTCGCAACCGATGCGGCAGGCGCGGCCGCCAAAGCGCGTTTGAATGCGGCGACTTCTGCCTCCAGCAGCGGATCGTTGCGCTTTTTGGTGTCGGTTGGAAGTGCGTCAGATTGCGTGCTGGCAAAGTCGACGACGGGCTTAGCCGTATTTTCTAGCGCTGGCGCTACTGCTGCCGCGGGAGGGGTTACAGCGGGCAGACCAGCCAACTCTGGAGCTGCCTTCCGGTCAACTCGCCAATACACCGCTGTCACGACGATGCCGTAGCCGGCCTTTGCCGTGCGAATTAATATTTCTTCGGTGTCTGAAAGCTTTTCAGCGCTAGTCGTTAACTCGTGCGCCACATCCATCATGACCAAAAACTGGTTGCCATTTTGATCAAGCGACAGAACCTTGAATTTATAGCTTGCCGACAACATCCCGGCGCGCGTCATGGACTCCCGGATAGCTACATACAGCTGCTCACGGCGGGCATGGCGCTTGACTTTGCGCTCAACGCTCAGCGGGCTGGTTGCCGCGCTTGCACTTGCCGCTGGGTGCGCGGCTTGTGTGACTTGTTGCATCAATCCTGCTGCCATCGGCGCACCGTTGGCCCGCAAACCACCCCCAGCCATAGCGCTTGCGACTTGAGGGGACTTCTTTGAAAACCAGCTGAGGAAGGACATAGAAAGCATTTTTAATTAAACAGGTGAGGTTCCAATAGTCGCAGACGCGACATATTTAAGAGCCATAGTCTACTGGTAGCGGCGTGGGGTCCAGTTCCGTTTGGAAAGATTTACAGCCCGGCTGTCATGCCGCCATCGGTAGCGCGTGATGGTTCACACTTTTTCACCGCGCTTGTGAAGATTCACGCAGGCGCGCGCCTTTGGCGGTGTTAGGTCACCGCGACCCGTTTGGGTCGGTTGTACAGCCGTTTGGCCATCACACCTCCCATGGCCATGGTGAGTTCTAGCGCAATCGCTGGGTGGCGGTGCGCCAGCTCCGAAAAGCGCTGCACCGACAGCGACCACAACTTACAACCGCTAGAAGCCTGCACGGTTGCGCTGCGGGCTTGGTGGGCAAAAAATGCACCTTCGCCGAGCACGGTACCCGGGCCGACCATTGCCATTCTGACGCGCGCTTTTTCGTCTTCGTAATGCACAGCCAAGGTTCCGCTCTCGACAAAGTAGAGCGTTCGATCTTCGGCACCCTGGGTCATGAGTACCTGGCCGCTGCGAAACTCTTCAGGCTGCAGGTAAGCTGCCAGCACTTCTAGCTGAGGGGGCGTAAATCTACATTGCAATGCATCGCTGGCGTGTGAATTGGCAATAGCCAGCGCCAAACCAGTGAGGTCAAAGCGCAGGCTGCCGGTCGGGGTGGTGTACATGGTGCAAACACGATACCCTTGTGTCGGTATGGTGCGCAACAGGCATTTACACGTGCTTACATAAATTCATGGCGCATGTTGCGTGGTCCATGGATTACGGTCGGTTTACATTGCTTGAGCGGTTGCTCAGGCTTTCACTTTCCGATGCAAAACCTCGAAAAAATTTCCCCCAGTAAATCGTCCGGCGTGAATTTGCCAGTGATGTCGCTCAGATGTTGTTGCGCCTGGCGCAAATCTTCAGCGAGCAAGTCAAGTGCGGGTACAGCGGCGCTCAGTTGCGCAGAAGCTCGGACAAGCTCAGCTGCCACGTTGGCCAGCGCGCGAAGGTGACGCTCGCGTGCCATGAAAATACCCTCGGGAGCTGATTTCCAGCCCACGGTTTCTAGTAAACGCAGCCGAAGTGTGTCCAACCCGTCGCCTGTTTTGGCCGATATCACTACGCCGCCAACAGCAGCTGCGTTATGGGTCGCTGTGTCTGATTTGTTCCAAACATCAATCACCGGCACGTTTTTAGGAACTTTTAGGGCTATAGCTCCCATAATACGGGCGTCAGCAGCTATGTAATCAATAGCATTCTGCTGGCTGATGTCGTGCAGGAACAAGACGGCGTCCGCACTCTCAATTTCGGCCCAGGTTCGCTCAATACCAATCTTTTCAACATCGTCCACTGCGTCGCGCAGCCCGGCGGTGTCCACCACATGCAATGGCACGCCATCAATTTGAATCAGCTGGGTAACTTTGTCGCGCGTCGTGCCGGCTTGCGGCGTAACGATGGCAAGCTCTGCACCAGCCAAGGCATTGAGCAGCGAGCTCTTGCCAGCATTGGGCTGGCCCGCAATCACTACCTTAATGCCTTCGCGAAGAATTGCGCCTTGCGCCGCGGTTTGCCGAATGCGCGCTAGCGTGCTTTGCAGGCGATCCAGTTGGCCTTTCGCGTCAGCTTTTTGCAGAAAGTCGATATCTTCTTCAGGGAAGTCCAGCGTGGCCTCCACCAGCATGCGCAAATTAATCAGCTGTGCCAACAGCGCATTCACAGCAGCTGAAAACGCACCAGACATAGACCGCGCCGCCGAACGCGCTGCGACTTCAGAGCTGGCATCAATCAAGTCAGCAATGGCTTCGGCTTGCGCCAAGTCGATTTTGTCGTTGAGAAACGCCCGCTCGGTGAATTCGCCGGGCTGTGCAACGCGCAATTCGGGCTGCGCCTGGAGGCAACGCGCCAAAAGCAGCTGCAGCACCACGGGCCCGCCATGGGCTTGAAGCTCTAAAACGTCTTCGCCCGTGTACGAATGCGGTGCAGGGAAATGCACTGCCAAGCCTTTGTCAATCGCATCACCCGCTGCATCCAAGAACGGCAGGTAGGTCGCGTAGCGGGGCTGCAAGGCTCTGTTGCAAACCGCAGCAATTACCGCGCTTATGTCCTTGCCAGAGACCCGAACGATGCCGACAGCCCCACGGCCCGGGGCGGTAGCAATTGCAACGATTGGCTCGTGGTGGCGGGCAAGCATGTCTGAGAAATATCCACAAAAAAGGCCGCTGAGCGGCCTTTTTAACTTACTTAAACTTGGGCAAATTAAACTGCGGCGGCACACCCATGCGGGTGTTGATCATCCACTGCTGTGCAATCGACAAAATGTTGTTGGTGATCCAGTACAAAACCAGACCAGCCGGGAAAAAGAAAAACATCACGCTGAAAATCAGCGGCATGAACCACATCAGCTTGGCTTGCAGCGGGTCTGGCGGCGCGGGGTTCAGCGCAGTTTGCAGCATGGTGGTGAGCGTCATCACCACCGGTAAAATGAAGAACGGGTCAGGCGCAGAGAGATCTTTGATCCACAGCACCCACGGCGCGCCTCGCATTTCTACGCTCGAGAGCAGCACCCAATACAACGCAATGAAAACTGGAATCTGAACCATGATGGGAAAGCAGCCGCCCATCGGGTTGACTTTTTCATCTTTGTAAATTTTCATCATCTGTTGCTGCATTTCTTGCGGCTTGTCTTTCAAGCGCTCACGCATTTCCATAATTTTCGGATTGATGGCCTTCATTTTGGCCATGCTGGCGTACGCTTTTGCGTTGAGCCAGTAAAACGCGATTTTCAGCAACAGTACCAGCGCAACAATGGACCAGCCCCAGTTTTGAAGAAAGCCGTGCAGCTTGTCGAGCAGCCAGTACAGTGGTTTGGCCAGAATAGTCAGCCAGCCGTAGTCTTTGACCAGCTCCAGCCCAGGAGCCAGCTTTTCAAGCATGTTTTCTTCTTGCGGGCCGACGAAGAGCTTCGACTCGATCGAGCCAGTTGCGCCCGGCGCGATGGCTGCGAGCGGCGTAATCATGCCGGCAGCGTACAGGTTGTTGTCAACCTTGCGCTGAAACAGTTCACGCTTAATGCCATCGCCAAGCAACCACGCCGATGCGAAATAGTGCTGCACCATGGCAACATAGCCGTTGGTGGCCTGCTTTTCCACATCGACTTTTCCTTTTTCGATGTCTTTGAACTCGATTTTCTGGTATTTCTGCGCTTCGGTGTAAATCGCCGGGCCGGTAAAAGTAGAGTAAAACGAGGACTCGCCAACTGGTGGATTTCCATCCCGGACCAATTGCAGGTAGAGCTGCGGTGAAACCGTCGTGCCGCTGGTGTTGAAGACATCGTGGCGCACCGAGATGTCGTAAGCACCGCGCTTGAGGGTGTAGGTTTTCACCAGTTTGACACCACCAACTTCTGGCGATTCAAATTTGACGAGTAATTCGTTTTGCCCGTCCACCAACGTGCGTGCGCCAGGCACTGGGGCCATAAGGGTTTTGTGGGTCGGCATAGGCGCGTTGCCGCTGGCCGCAATCAGCCCGGTTTGCGCAACGTACACCCGAGCGGCGCTCTCGTCGAGTAAAACAAATCCGCTGTTTTTGTCTGCTAAATCCCTGAATTTATTAAACGACGACTTCACCAGCGCGCCGCCTTCCGTGTCAAATGTCAGTGTGAAAACGTCGGTTGAAACTACCAACTTTTCACGGGTAATCTGAGCGGCAGCAACTGGCGCACCAGTCGGCACCGACGACACGCCCGCGCCAACAGTCGCTGCGGGTGTTGGGGTGGCCGTGGCAGACGGTAAAGACTCTATCGAACCAGCGGTTTTAGGTGCAGCTGGGTTGGGCGCGCTTTTGTTTACGGTGTTCTGACTCGGGAAAAAAGTTGGCTTCTGGCCGTTAAAAATCTGCCATTGGTCCCACAATAAAACCATGGAAAAACCAAAAATCACCCACAAGATGGTGCGGCGGATATCGTTCATGGGGTTGTCTTTTCGTTGGGAGAATTTGGGGATGTTGGCGAAACTTGCGCCAACAATCGGGTAAATAAAGGTCTAGCAGGCACCGGATCGTGTCCGCCCTGGCACCATGGCTGACAGCGGACCAACCGATAGACAGTTAATGCGCTTCCAGCAACGGCTCCGTGCTGTTTCAGCGCCTCAAGGCAATAAACTGAACAGGTCGGCTCAAACCGGCAATCGTTGCCCAGCCAAGGGCTCAAAAGCAAGCGGTAAGCTTTTACTGCGCCGATCAAGACGTTTTGTGGCAGACGCGCCATCGATGACAAAATCATCCGCATTTTTCTACGCTGCCCTTAAACCGCGTTGCAACAGTTCTACAAGCTCAGCCCTTGCAGCTGCCTTCAGTGCTGGTGATGATGCGCTGGGAAAACTTTTGCGAGAAAATTCCTGCCGAAGTCTTACCAAAAAAGCTGCTTTGGGAAATTGCTTATTCAAACTGGCACCCAGCTCGTAAACCTGTCTTTTGATCGCGTTGCGTGTTACTGCCCGTTTGGCCCACCGCTTGGGAACCATCGCCCCGAGCCAGGTGTCTGGCGTAAACAGCAATGCAACTTCTTCACTGGGCGCATCCCCGATTGAAGTACGATGCAAGGCAAAGTGGCTTGTCTTGGCAATCACCGCGCCAGCCAAAACGGCTTGGAATTGCGGTCTGCTCTTGAGCCGGTTCATAAGAACTAAGTCGATTACTTTCCCCAGACAACCGGGGAAAAGACCAGACCCTTTAAGAAATTACCTGGGCAGTAACTTAAACAGCAAGCCGCTTGCGGCCTTTAGCTCTGCGCGCTGCGATTACGGCGCGGCCGCCGCGTGTTTTCATGCGGGTCAAAAAGCCATGCGTACGTGCGCGCTTTACTTTTGACGGTTGGTAGGTACGTTTCATTTTTAATCCAGCTGCTTAGTGTAAAAAATCCGGAATTTGGGCTCTCGGATAAACCCATTCGCTCCCTTTAGTGGCCAACGCACTGCACCTAAAACGGTGCGCGAAGCTCTCAAAGACTTTTGGCGCAACCTTCTATTATCACTGATTTCCGTCATTGGGCATCGGGCTGGAACCGATATTTATCGTTATTCCGGACTTTACACCCTGTATGTTGTGTGAAATTGTTCCCCTGCGCTGTCCTGTTAGAGAGTCGACGCTAATTTTTGTGGATAACTCTTCCTGATGGGTACAATACGATCGAGTGAAAGACCACAATATCCACAGAACAGAAGTGCCACAAAATAGTCGCACTGCGCGCCATGGCTGAACAAAATGCCTTGGTTTTGGGCCGTGATTTGTGGCAAATTTGCGTTGACCAACTCGCGCATGAATTGCCTGCGCAGCAATTTAGTACCTGGATCCGCCCGCTCGAAGCAGAAGTTGCCCAGGACTTGTCTAAGGTAACAGTACAAGTCGCCAACAGGTTCAAGCTCGATTGGATTCGAGCACAGTACTCGGGCCGTATTACAGCTTTGCTTGAAAAGCTCTCCGGTCAAAGCATGGCGTTAGAGTTGGTGCTGGCTCCAAAGCAAATCGTTGCAAGATCAGCCGCGGTGGTGCAGGGTTTTGATCCCCGGTCTTTTTCTGAACCTTCCGGGTTGGGAGTAGCTGATGATGCTGTCGGCGGGCCCTTTAGAAACCGCCTCAATACAGCCTTGACTTTCGACACCTTGATCGAAGGCTCGGCCAACCGTATGGGCCGGGCGGCCGCGCTGCACGTCGCGAGCAGTTTGGGGCAACTCTACAACCCGTTGTTCATATACGGTGGGGTTGGACTCGGTAAAACCCATCTGATGCACGCCATTGGAAACAAGTTGTTGGCCGACAACCCGTCGGCCAAAGTACTGTACATCCATGCGGAGCAATTTGTATCCGATGTGGTCAAGGCATACCAACGCAAAACTTTTGACGAGTTCAAGGAGCGTTACCACTCGCTTGACTTGCTACTCATTGATGATGTGCAGTTCTTTGCCAACAAAGACCGGACGCAAGAAGAATTTTTCAATGCTTTTGAGGCTTTACTCACCAAAAAGTCGCATATTGTCATGACCAGTGACACCTATCCAAAGGGTTTAACCGATATCCATGAGCGTCTGGTGTCCCGCTTTGATTCTGGACTCACCGTTGCCATAGAACCACCCGAACTTGAAATGCGTGTCGCAATATTGATTCGCAAGGCGGAGGTTGAGCATGCGGTGATGCCTGAAGAGGTGGCTTTTTTTGTCGCTAAAAATGTGCGGTCAAACGTGCGTGAACTGGAAGGTGCGCTCCGAAAGATTCTTGCCTATTCGCGATTTAATCAAAAGGAAATTTCCATCCAGCTGGCCAGAGAAGCCCTGCGAGACCTGTTGTCGATTCAGAACCGGCAAATCTCTGTGGAAAACATCCAAAAAACCGTCGCTGACTACTACAAAATTAAAGTCGCTGACATGTACTCCAAAAAGCGTCCAGCCAGCATTGCACGACCCAGACAGATTGCCATGTATCTGGCCAAAGAGTTGACGCAAAAAAGTCTGCCGGAAATAGGAGAATTGTTTGGAGGCCGCGACCATACAACGGTATTGCATGCGGTTAGAAAAATGTCGGCTGAGCGGCAACTTATGACGGAATTAAACCAACAGCTTCATGTTCTTGAGCAAACGCTCAAAGGTTGACGGGCTGATCCATATGTCACAACGGCGTTTTACTGCAGGGACTTTTTCACAGCACAACCTTGGGTATAAGTTTTGCGTAACTACCGAGTTATCCACAGCAGTGAACGTTACCGGAAAGTTGTTCATTTTCGACCGCTGCAATACGGCTGTATTCAACACTTGGTTAAACAATCTTCAACTGGTTGATTAAAAAGGGGAAAATACACTTGTCCACAGAAAAGCGTCGCCCTTACTACTACTACTAATTTAAATTAAAGAACTATATGGAAATGACCTGGGAGATCTCTACATGATTGTTTTGAAAGCTACGCAAGACAAAGTCCTGGCGGTTCTGCAGGCGGTCGCTGGAATTGTTGAACGCAGGCACACCTTGCCTATTCTTGCCAATGTGCTGATCCGCAAGACTGGCGAGAACCTGCAGTTGACGACTAGCGATCTTGAAATTCAAATTCGAACTTCAGCACAGCTCGGTGGTGATTCTGGTGATTTCACCGTCACAGTTGGAGCGCGAAAATTGATCGATATTTTGCGATCGATGCCTTCCGATCAAACGGTGTCGATTGAGTCGGCGCAAAGCAAATTGATCCTGAAAGGGGGCAAAAGCCGTTTTACCCTGCAGACTTTGCCTGCTGAAGACTTCCCACTGGTACAGGAAGCCGCTAATTTCGGTCCGGTGTTTTCCGTGCCGCAAAAAGTGCTGAAGGATTTGCTCAGCCAGGTGTCGTTTTCAATGGCGGTGCATGACATTCGCTACTACCTCAACGGAATCTTATTCGTAGCAGAAGGCAAACAGCTCAGTTTGGTTGCAACAGACGGACACCGTTTGGCTTTTTCGTCGGCAACACTTGACGTTGAAGTGCCTAAGCAAGAAGTGATTTTGCCGCGTAAAACTGTGCTGGAAATGCAGCGCCTACTGAGCGATAAAGAAGGCGCAATTGAAATGCAATTCGCCGGCAATCAGGCCAAGTTCAGTTTTGATGGCATGGAGTTTGTGACCAAACTGGTTGAAGGAAAGTTTCCGGACTACAACCGCGTCATTCCTAAAAATCACAAAAACATCATCACAATGGGCCGCGTGCCTTTGCTTGCAAGTTTGCAGCGCACAGCAATTTTGACGAGTGAAAAGTTCAAAGGTGTGCGGCTAAACATTGAGCCGGGCACTTTGCGGGTTGCCAGCAATAACGCCGAGCAGGAAGAAGCGGTAGACGAGCTGGATATCGACTACGCAGGGGACGCCATCGAAATTGGTTTTAACGTCACTTACCTGATCGACGCGCTCACCAACATGGACCAGGACATGGTGAAGATGGAGCTGGCTGATTCCAACAGCTCCGCGCTTTTGACAATTCCCGACAACGCAACCTTCAAATACGTTGTGATGCCGATGCGAATTTAAGCTTTTTATAACGCTGCCCAGACAAGACAAACCCGCTGCAATTTCCAACAAGCAGCGGGTTTACTCATTTCAGACTTTGCCAAGAGATTGAAGAAACCGCGAGATTAGACAGACATGACCGAAGAAAACAAGCCGAACGAGCCGACGGAACCCGTTAACAACGATGCGCTGGCTAACAAACCATTGGTAAATGTCAACAATGGCGCGGCGGGTGAAGACAGCTCCAATTTTCAGCCCAAGATTGACACCAACCAGGCGGGTGCGTCTGAAGCCTATGGTGAAGGCTCGATTCAAATCTTGGAAGGTCTTGAGGCGGTGCGCAAACGCCCTGGTATGTACATCGGTGATACGTCTGACGGTACCGGCTTGCACCACCTGGTGTTTGAGGTGGTTGACAACTCGATTGATGAGTCGTTGGCGGGCCACTGCGATGACATCGTTGTCACGATCCATACCGACAACTCAATCAGCGTTACCGATAACGGCCGCGGGATCCCGACGGGCATCAAGATGGACGACAAGCACGAGCCCAAGCGTTCCGCGGCAGAGATCGCCTTGACTGAACTCCACGCGGGCGGCAAGTTCAACCAGAATAGCTACAAGGTTTCGGGCGGCTTGCATGGCGTGGGCGTGAGCTGCGTGAATGCACTCAGCAAAATGTTGCGCCTGACGATTCGCCGTGACGGCAAAGTTCACACCATGGAGTTTTCCAAAGGGTTTGTTCAGAACCGCATTATTGAGACCGTGGGCGGCGTGGAGGTGTCACCGATGAAGGTGATGGGCGACACCGACAAGCGTGGCACGGAAGTTCATTTTCTGCCTGACCTGGAAATTTTCCAGACCAACGCCGATTTTCATTACGAGATTTTGAGCAAGCGCTTGCGCGAGTTGAGCTTTTTGAACAATGGCGTGAAGATTCGCTTGAAAGACGAGCGTACCGGCAAAGAAGACGATTTTGCAGGCGCTGGCGGCGTGAAGGGTTTTGTTGACTTCATCAACAAAGGTAAAACCGTATTGAACCCGAATGTTTTTGCCGCCATGGGCGACCGCCAGAGCGACCAGGGCACCAACATAGGTGTTGAGGTTGCCATGCAATGGAACAGTGGCTACAGCGAGCAGGTGCTGTGCTTTACCAACAACATTCCGCAGCGTGACGGCGGCACGCATCTGACCGGTTTGCGCGCCGCCATGACGCGCGTGATCAACAAATACATCGACGACAGCGAGATTGCCAAAAAAGCAAAAGTTGAAGTTACTGGCGACGACATGCGCGAAGGCTTGTGCTGCGTGCTGAGCGTGAAAGTACCTGAACCGAAATTTTCAAGCCAGACCAAAGACAAGTTGGTATCAAGTGAAGTACGCGGCCCGGTGGAAGACATCGTCAGCAAGCTGCTGCACGACTACCTGCAAGAGCGGCCGGCCGACGCCAAAATCATCGTCGGCAAGATCATTGAAGCAGCGCGTGCGCGTGAGGCCGCCCGCAAAGCCCGTGACATGACGCGCCGCAAAGGCGTGCTTGACGGTATGGGCCTGCCCGGCAAGCTGGCTGACTGCCAGGAAAAAGACCCGGCGATGTGCGAAATTTACCTGGTTGAGGGTGACTCCGCCGGCGGCTCTGCCAAGCAGGGCCGTGACCGTAAATTTCAGGCCATCTTGCCCTTACGCGGCAAAATTTTGAACGTTGAAAAAGCGCGCTATGAAAAGCTGCTGACCAGCAATGAAATTTTGACGCTCATCACCGCGCTGGGCACCGGTATTGGCAAAGCAGGCGGCAGCACCGGCAGCGATGACTTCAACGTGGCCAAGCTGCGCTACCACCGCATCATCATCATGACCGATGCGGACGTTGACGGCGCGCACATCCGCACGCTGCTGCTGACGTTCTTTTACCGCCAGATGCCCGAGCTGGTCGAGCGTGGCCACATCTACATTGCCCAGCCGCCGCTGTACAAAGTCAAGGCCGGTAAAGAAGAGCAGTACCTGAAAGACACGGGGGCGCTCGACACTTTCCTGCTGCGCATCGCGCTGAAAGACGCATCGGTTCAAACGGGTGCTGAGGGAAGCGTTGTGCTGTCAGGTGACACGCTGGCCGAGCTGGCGCGCAAGCACCAGTTAGCGGAGGCAGTCATTGCACGTTTGCGCGGCTTTATGGATGCTGAGGCACTCAAAGCGATTGCCGACGGTGTGCATTTGAACCTGGACACCGTGGCCGATGCTGAAATTGCAGCCGCAGCATTGCAGAAATTTTTACCCACGGCGGAAGTGGCGGGCGAATTCGACGTGCGCACCGACAAGCCGATTTTGCGTATCAGCCGCCGCCACCACGGTAATGTCAAAAGCAGTGTTTTGACACAGGACTTTGTACACGGTGCGGACTACGGTATGTTGGCCGATGCTGCTGCTACGTTCAAAGACCTGATTGGCGAAGGCGCGCTGGTTATGCGTGGTGAGGGCGAGCGCCGTAAAGAAGAGAAAGTCAGCGACTTCCGCCAGGCGATGAAGTGGCTGGTGGGTCAGGCAGAAAACGCCACGTCCCGTCAGCGCTACAAAGGCCTGGGCGAGATGAACCCGGCGCAGCTGTGGGA
>JANPDQ010000283.1:0-3585 GCA_031431575.1 Polaromonas sp. | reverse complement strand
GACAAAATTGAGAGCTACGGCTTCGTGCGCGACTTTGTGGGCGCAGTTTGCGAGGCGGGGTGCAACACTTTCATCGTGCATGCACGCAGCGCGTGGCTCAAGGGCCTCAGCCCCAAAGAAAACCGTGAAGTGCCGCCGCTGCGTTATGAGTTGGTGCACCAGCTAAAACGGGAGTTTCCGCATTTGAATATCGCCATCAATGGCGGCATCACCACTGCGGCGCAAGTGGCCGAGCAATTGGCCGTGCTTGACGGGGTGATGGTCGGCCGCGAGGCGTACCACAACCCCTGGTTTTTGGCGTCGTGGGATTCCGCGTTTTTCGACGCTAGCGCAACCGAGCTCACGCGCGAGCAAGTCGAGCTGCATATGTGCGGCTACATGGCGCGCGAATTTAAAGAGCACGGCACGCCGTGGAGCGCCATTGCGCGCCATATGCTGGGCCTGCGCCATGGCTTGCCGGGCAGCCGACGGTGGCGACAGGTGTGGAGCGACCACAGGTTAAAAAGTCTGCCGCCGCATGAAGTGATGGCGTTGGCGCATCTTCCTGTGCAAGAGGCTTTGCCCGAGGCGGCTTGAGTTGACCGCGCGAGTCGGGCAATAAAAAGCAATTAAAGGCAATAAAACGCCATAACAGGCCAAAAAAGGCCGTTTTATGGTGTTTTAGGCCTGTAGCGCAATGAATATAGGCGTGAGCAGCTATTAATACAGTAGCATATTTAGCGCACAGCTGGCCAGCGTTGAAGCTACTCAACTCGCGCTTTTTCGTCTTCCGTCGGCCCCATCCCGTACGGCTCGACCAAATGCCACACGTGCGGCGGCACCATATTCTTCATTTTGGCTGGCATTTCACGCCGCAGGTGGATGACGGTCTCTGCGGCCTTCATGTCGATGCGCGCGCGTGCAAATTCCAGCCCGCGCGGCCCGACTTTTGGCATCAACCAGCCAACGATGGGGCGCAGCCAGTTCGGCATTTTGCGCAGTGGCAAACCGCCCGCAGCACGCTCGACGTTTTTGATAAAACCCTTCACCGCACCTTGCCGCTTGCCCGCGCTGCCGGGCTCTGACAACACCACAGCGTTGCCTAGTAATTTCAGCAAGTCCTCACCCCGCTGGTTACGCACCAGCAGCCACTGCTGACCTTCACCGCCCATGTAGCCCACAGTGATGTCACTCAGCACATTGGTGTAGTCAACACACGTGCGGCAAGTCAGCGGAAAAAAGTCATTCGGCAGTTTCGACAATGGCAACTGCAAAAACGGAATCGCTTTGACGCGGCCATCTTTGTAACGCAGCTCCACGTGATAGTCTGCTCTGAATTCAAGGTAAGTCACATCATCCGGGTTTTCGCCCTGGTCTTCGCCCAACAGGGCCAAAAATTCATGAAAGCGCTCGGTCGTGGTGTTGTCTGAACACGGCGTGCCAATGACATACAACTGCTCCAGACCCAAGTCACGTTTTAGCTCCTCTTCAATCGCCCGCAGCGCGTACACCTGGCACGGAATGCCAATTACGGCCAGGCGCTTGTAGCCCATGGCCAAAGCAGGTTCCAGCAGCGCGAGCAGCGGGGCGTAACCCATGCGCATGCCCCGGCACTGCGCCATTCCTTCAGCGCGCGTCACGATCACGGGTTTGGGCCGCCACTTGTCGTTGGCGTCTGGTGCCATCGTTAGCACTGCATCAACAGCGCCGGTTTCCAGCAGCCGCTCTGCGAGCCGAGTGGTGATGCCCGTCCACTGCGCGCCCTCGGCTGGTGCGGCCATGCGGGCACGCAGCATGCGGTTGTGCGGGCCAAAAAAGAGCTCGTCAGGTTTGGCGATGTCACGTTCGCGCCCATGCACAGCGGTTTCAAGCCGCGCGTAATCAGGTTTGATGAACTGGCAAGCCTGCCCGCAACGCTTTGGGTCGCTTGAGCGCGACAAGCCGCAGTCTGTGCACAAGCCGCGCGCTGGTCCGCCGGTAATTAGAGGCTCGATCACAGCGACTCTGCCGGGCGGATGGGAAAATCTGATGGGAGCGACGCTGGGGTTTAAAGCGGCTTGCAAAGTGGAATTCAAAGGCATGTCGGTACTGTACCTTTTGCATTGAAGCCTGCGCAAAGCCGGGCTGCAGTTGCTAAGGCTGGATAGTTCGGCGCGCCACCATATCAATCTCAATCAGAGCTTTTTTAGCCAGGCCGTTTACACCCACACAAGTACGCGCAGGCCGCTTGTCAGGCGCAAAGTAGGTGCTGTAAACCGCATTCATGGCGTCGTAGTCGCTTTCAAAATGCAGCAAATACACGCGTACTTGAACCACGTCTGCAAGACTGAGGCCAACACCGCTGAGCACCGTTTGCAGGTTTTGCATGACCTGATGCGTTTGCGCTGCTATGCCTTGCGGATACGGTTCAAGAATCGACGTGCCACTGAACGGCATTTGGCCAGTAAGGTAAACCCAGCCGTCAGCTTCAACAGCGTGGCTGAACGGGGCTACCGGGTCTGGTGCGCCGGGGACGATATGGTGTTGAAGGGTCATGCTGTTTGTAGATGTTTCGGTGTGGCAAGTGTTTTCTTAAATTGGCGCGCGAGCTGGTTTGGTCTTGCGCACCCTCTAGCTTAACAAGTGCCCCAAGCGCCGCAATCGTAAATTTCAGCGAATGACTTGCAAACTCGACTTCAGTGCAGACTCGTAGACGCGGTCCATTGCTGCCTTTGGTGGTGGGGCCGCCTGGGGCGACGCAGCTGCGTTTGATGGCGCTGCAAAGCTTGCACCCAACGCCGCTTTCAGTGCCGACACCGGCACCATCAAATCGGCGCCGCCCGCCTTGCCTTTGCCAGCTGAGCGGGGCAGCGCGATGCCCGCCAACTGTCCTGCGGCGTCAAACACCGGCCCACCCCGAGGGCCTTTCGGCATGTCTATGCCGAGGCTGCGCCACCTCGATGCCTGGTTGCTTGCATCAGCCTGTCCGCCCAAAAACCCGCTGCGCAGCAGGGGCCATGCCGCCTCATGCGTGGGCAAGCTAGCGTATTCAACCGCATAGCCGATGCTGCCCGCAAACGCATCGCGTGGCGCGACGGCGTAGTCTTCAGGCGGCGCTAGCGCGGTACCGAGGCTGACTACGGCTAGGCCGAATTGCAGCAAGCGTTGGGTAACGGTGGCCTTTGCCATTTGCCCCAAGCCATTACGCAGCCACAAACCGGTATTGCCCGGCGACGCCAAAGCAGCGGGTACAAAAGCCGACTTTCCGCTCGGCAGTAAAGTTGCGTTGCCCACCACGCGGGCCGAGTTGGGAATGCCGCCAGCATCGCCATACGGGGCCAAGCGCGTGGGCAATGCCAACAAACTGCCCAGTGCGCGCGGCTGACCGGTGGCCAGCTGCACACCCACAGCTGCAATCAATGGGCTGCTAGCCGAACGCGCCTGGGCTTCTGCCAGCAAGCGCTGCGCGACCTGGGTCTGACCGCCTGCGTAGAGCAACCAGGCATACAGCGCGGACCCGCCCACAACATCCAGGTGCGCGCCAGCGGTGTGCGCACCAAACGCCATCGCCCGGCGGTACTCGCCTGCCTGCATGTGGCTGCGGACAATCGCCATTTCGCTGTCAGC
>JANPDQ010000282.1:0-3382 GCA_031431575.1 Polaromonas sp. | reverse complement strand
GCCACGGCGATGTACCACACCAATAAAAACCCGCTGCGCAAGATCACCCGCGACAGTGAAACGGTAGACATCGTGCGCGGTGAAAAGCGCCGCCGCCTGCACAAAGCGTTTTTGCGCTACCACGACCCCAACAACTGGCCGCTGCTGCGTGAGGCCCTTAAAACCATGGGCCGGGCGGATTTGATTGGCAACGGCAAGCACCATTTGATCCCAACGTTTCAGCCGCTGGTCGATGGCACGTACCAATCGGCGCGGCGCAAGAACTCGACTGGCGGTGCCGCCAAGGCAGCGGCTGCTGCGCAGCCCACCAAAGGCCGCCTGCTGACCCAGCACACCGGTCTGCCGCCGCGTGACAACGGAGCTCGCAAGGACGCGGTCAAGCAGGCGGGCAAGCCGCTTGCGCGTAAGCCGACGCCGACACGTTAGCGGTTTTGTCACTATTTTTATGTAGAAAGTGCTTGTAGCCCAATCGATATGGGCGCAAGCAGCTACAAATTTAATAGCTTTTTCTGCCGTGCATGTGTCGCTTTGTATGCATTGCAGTACTTGCAGCAGGTATCATGACAGCATGACCCGTACCGCTTCAGCACGTAGCATTCTGGCGTGGGCCAACCATTTAGCCCAACTGTGGCTGGCCCAGTGGTGGCGGTTGGCGTATTTGGGTGCCGTGCTTTTGCTGCTAGTGCTCACACCGTCAAGTTACAAGCGCGGCAACCGCATGGTTCTGGTGCGGCACATCTATGACAACACCGCGCCTATTTTGCTGGGCTTTACCGTGCTGTGTGCTTTGATCAGTTTGGTCCTGACCCGTATCGTCACCGCTACCGCTTTGAGTTATGGCTTGTCGCAATATGCGCTGCAAGTCGTCATTCGGGTGCTGGTGCTGGAGCTGATTCCCCTGACCGCTGCACTGTTTGTGGCGTTGCGCTGCACGATTCCTGACGGCGCAGAGCTGGCCGAAATGCAGACACGGGGCGAGCTTGAGAAGTTGCGCGCCAGCGGAATCAACCCGATTCACCGTGAGGTGCTGCCTCGCGTGGTGGCGGGTATTTTTTCCACCATTACTTTGGCGGTGCTGAGCTGTGTGGTGGCGCTGGTCGTGGCTTACGTGGCGATTTACGGTTTTGGTGTGTCCGGCTTTGCAGGCTACACGCGGTTATTCGGGCAAGTGTTTGGTCCGGCAGTCACCACCATTTTTGTCATGAAAACGCTGCTGTTTAGCTTGGCGGTATCCCTTATCCCGATGGCCTCAGCACTTTACGGTAACGCCACCAGCAACACCCGCACCAGCGCAGAAATGCGCGGACTGGTGCGCATGTTTGCTGTGATACTGTTGATTGAAGTGCTGTCGCTGGTCGGCAACTACTATTGAAACACCCCTATAAAAAACGCAATGAGTGACAAGCCCGACCCACCGCCAGATATACCGTACCCTGACGACTCGAGGAAAAGCCCTGCCCTGCCCGCGCCGCCGGAGCGGCTGGAGTTCAAGGCGATATTGCTTTTGGGTTTTATGCTGGCGCTGATCGTGGCGGCAGCTTTGTACGTGATGTATGCGCGTGGCTTGTTTGAAACCACCCAGCGGCTGGTGCTGGTGTCTGAAGATTCTGAGGGCGTTGTAGTTGGCATGAACCTCACGTTTTCAGGTTTTCCGATTGGCCGGGTGCGGCGCATTGAGTTGGCAGACGACGGCAAAGCCCGCATTGTGGTCGACGTAGCCAGCAAAGACGCGCACTGGTTGCGCAAATCAAGCGTGTTTACGGTAGTGCGCGGCCTGGTTGGCGGCACCAATATTCGGGCGTATACGGGCGTACTGACTGACCCGCTGCTGGAAGACGGCGCAACCCGCACCGTGCTGCAGGGCGATGCGGGCGCTGAAGTACCGAAACTGATTGCTGCAGCCAAGGACCTGATTGAAGGCATCAGCAGCTTGACCAGCCCGCAAGGCGCGCTGGGTGCGTCGATGGGAAATTTGCAAACACTGACGGCAAAACTCAACGGCCCCGGTGGTGCGCTGACGGTGCTGCTGGGCGGTGAGGACGAAGCTAAAAAAATCATCACCACGCTTGACCGCACCAATGCCTTGCTGCTGAAAGTCGACAGCCTGACTGCCAAGGTCAATGGCCTTGCCGCCAAGGCTGACACACAAGTGTTCGGCGAGAAGGGCGTCATGCCCGAGACACGCGCCACCGTGGTGCAGCTCAACGCGCTCCTTGCGGATACGCGAGGGAGCCTGAAAAAGGTCGATGCCGTTTTGGTTGAAGCGCAGGCAATTGGCGCTAACGTTAAAGACGGCACCAATGATTTGAACGTGCTGCGCGGAGAGGTCGAGTCCAGCCTGCGCAAGATTGACGGTCTGGTCAATGAAATCAACCGCAAGTGGCCGTTTGCCCGTGATACGGAAGTGAAGTTGCCATGATGCGCATTTTTAAATCGTCCCTGTTGATGGTCGCAGTCGCGCTCGCCGCATGCGCGTCTGGGCCTAAACCTGCTGACTGGCAGCTTGAAGCCAAAAGCTCGCTTGAACGTGCCGTTTCGGCGTATCTTGAAGGCAACAGCCGCATTGAGGCAGCGGAGATGGCGCGCGCGCGCAGTGAAATTTCAAGCACCGGGCGCATCGATTTGATGGCCAGGGCCGAACTGCTGAGCTGTGCCAGCCGCGTTGCCAGCCTGGTGTTGGAGCCTTGCGCAGGTTTTGAAAAACTTCGCCAGGACGCGCCGCCAGCAGAGCGCGCATATGCAGACTACCTGGCGGGCAAGTTAGCACCGCAAAACATTGCACTTTTGCCAAAAACACAGCAAATAAGTGCTCTAGCCCAGACAAATGAGGCGCAAGCAGCTATTGATTCAATAGCTGACCCGTTTGCAAAACTGATCGCCGCAGGCGTTGCATTTCAGGCGGGCAGGGCCAGCCCGGCGGCAGTGCAAGCCGCTGTTGATGCGGCATCCGGCCAGGGCTGGCGCAGACCGCTTTTGGCGTGGCTGGGCGTGCAGCTCGCGCTGGCTGAAAAGAGCGGAAATGCACAAGAGGCCGCGCGTTTGCAGCGCCGCATTGCCCTAACGCTACCGTTAACGGCACCCTTAACGGCACCGATAACGCTGAAACCCTGATCGTGGCCAAGCCAGTACGCAAGCTGCAGCGCGGCTCAGCAAGCCCGTGGGCGATTGCGCTGGCAGGCGCACTGGCCCTGGCCACCGCAATGGGCATTGGCCGATTTGCCTTCACACCACTGCTGCCCATGATGCTGGCCGATGGTGTGGTCGATCTCCCCGCTGCCAGCTGGCTGGCAAGTGCCAATTACCTGGGCTATCTGGTCGGTGCACTGCTGTGTACTTTTCAGCCAGTGATCTGGGCGCGTTTTAAGGCCTTGCCGTTGGTGCC
>JANPDQ010000281.1:0-1605 GCA_031431575.1 Polaromonas sp. | reverse complement strand
GTGCTGGTATTGCCGCGGGTGGCCAAAGCGTATTCACGCAAGCAGCAGCTGGCGTAAACCAATGGCGTCCAGCTACTGTTTCGCGCCAAGCGCCAGCGCTGCTGCTTTTGAGTCATCCAGCGCTTTTGGGTCAGCAACGAGCTCGGTGTCCCAGCCTTGTAAATGCTGCGCTGTTATGCCGGCCAAAGCGTTGATCCATACCGGGCTGTCGTTCAAGCAATCGATATAGGCAAATTTCTCGCCGCCAGCATCAATAAACGCGTGGCGCGCCTCCAGGTTGATTTCTTCCAACGTTTCCAGGCAGTCGCCAGTAAATCCGGGGCAAATCAGGTCAACGCTTTTCAAGCCGCCTTCGGCCAGTGCAATCAGCGTGGGTTCGGTGTACGGCTCCAGCCACTTGGCCTTGCCAAACCGCGATTGAAAAGTGACTTGATACTGGTCTTTGCGCAACTCCAGCTTTTCAGCCAGCAAGCGCGCTGTTTTGTAGCATTCGCAGTGGTAGGGGTCGCCCAATTGCAGGGTGCGCTCTGGCACACCATGAAACGTCATGATCAATTTTTCGGCCTGCCCATTGGCCTGCCAGTGCGCTTTTACTTTTGCGGCCAGCGCGTTGATGTAGCCGGGCGCATCGTGGTAGTGGTTGACAAACCTGAATTCCGGCAGGCGCCGGGCCTTGCCCGCCCAGGCGTACACCGCGTCGCACACGCTGGCGGTGGTTGTGGCGCTGAACTGCGGGTAGGCCGGCAGAATCAGCACGCGGTTTACGCCCGCCTCTTTAAGTGCATCCAGCTGCGACGCAATCGACGGGTTGCCGTAGCGCATGGCGTAGCGCACTTCAACATGGTGGCCTCTGGCGGTCAGCGCATCCCCCAAGAGTGCGGCTTGCTTTTCGGTCCAGACTTTGAGCGGAGAGCCCTCAGGCGTCCAGATGCTGGCGTATTTGGCAGCTGACTTTTTAGGCCGGATCTGCAAAATAATGCCGTACAAAATAACCAGCCAAAGCAGGCGCGGGATTTCCACCACACGCGGGTCGCTCAAAAACTCTGCCAAATACCGGCGCAGTGCGGGGGCGGTAGGCTCGTCCGGGGTTCCGAGGTTGCAATACAACACGGCGGTATTCGATTTAGCGGTAGGAGTGGCGCCATGGTGAAAAGTCGGCTCATTTGAAAAAGACATGGGTTATTCTCGCGCACTACCAAATGCCTTGCCCATGCTCGATTTAAAAATAGTTAAAGCCATCACTCTTGACCTTGACGACACGCTGTGGCCGGTTTGGCCAGCGATTCAAAGGGCCGAAAAATCACTGGAAAATTGGCTCTGCAAGCATGCCCCGATGGCAGCGGCGCTATTTGCCAACCCGGTTGCGAGGGACGAGATTCGCGCCTATGTGCTGCGCACGCAGCCAGCGCTTAAGCACAACCTGAGCGGCGTTCGGCGCGAGGCCATCCGTTTGGCGCTGATCCGGTCAAAAGAAGACCCGAAGCTGGCAGAGCCTGCGTTTGAAGTGTTTTTTGAAGAGCGCAACCGCGTCACGCTGTATGACGACGCCTTGCTGGCGCTTGAATTTTTAGCGCGGCGTTTCCCCATGGTGGCGCTGTCTAACGG
>JANPDQ010000280.1:0-3686 GCA_031431575.1 Polaromonas sp. | reverse complement strand
AGCAAATACTTCAACATGACGGGCTGGCGCTTGGGCTGGCTGGTTGTGCCAGAGGCGCTGGTAAGCGTGATTGAACGGCTGGCGCAAAACCTTTTTATCTGCCCAAACACTATTTCCCAACACGCGGCGCTGGCGTGTTTTGAGCCCGAGAGCCTCGCAGAATACGAACACCGCCGCACTGAATTTAAAGCCCGTCGAGATTACTTTATTCCTGAACTGAACCGCTTGGGTTTAACGGTTCCCGTTATGCCGGACGGCGCGTTTTATGCGTATGCCGATTGCTCAAGCCTGGCAAAGAAATGGGGTGCCAGTGGCAGCTGGGATGTCGCTTTTGAATTGATGAAACGGGCACACCTGGCGGTGACCCCAGGGCGCGACTTTGGCGTTGCAGCGCCTGAGCAATTTTTGCGTTTTTCAACTGCCAGCTCTATGGAACACCTGCAAGAAGCCATTGCCCGGCTTGAAGATGCCATCAAGTAAAGCGGTCTTCAGTTTTCCCGTACGCGTGTATTGGGAAGACACAGATGCTGGCGGAATTGTTTTTTACGCCAATTACCTGAAGTTTTTTGAACGCGCCCGTACGGAATGGCTCAGAAGCCTGGGCACTGAACAATTTCAATTGAAGGAATCGACCGGCGGCATGTTTGTAGTGGCCGAGTCTCATGTGCGCTATGCGCGCCCTGCCCGTCTGGACGATGAACTGATTGTTACCGCCAGCTTGACAGAAATGGGCCGTGCAACCATGATAATAGAGCAGCAGGCGCTACTGAAAACTGAGCAAGCCAGCATCGCGTCCACCCTGGTTTGTGAAGGCAGCGTTCGCATTGGTTGGGTCAATGCGGCTACGCTGCAGCCCGCCCGCATTCCGCGCCACATTGTTGACTGCTTTTATGCGAAATAAACCACCACAAGAGCTAACCACGAGAGCCCACCTACATGAACCAAGACCTATCGATTGTTAACCTGCTGCTAAATGCCAGCTGGGTCGTGCAGGCTGTTGTGGCGCTTTTAGTGGGCGTATCGATTGCCAGTTGGGCCGCGATTATTCGCAAGCTGGTGGCGCTGAAAAAAGTGCAGCAACTCAACGAAGAGTTTGACCGTGAATTCTGGTCAGGTACCAGCCTGAACGACCTGCTGGCAAGCGCTGCGCAAAACGCAAAACACTCTGGCCCAATGGAGCGCATATTTGCAAGCGGTATGCGTGAGTACCAAAAACTGCGCGAACGCCGCATCACGGACGCCGGCACGCTGCTTGACGGTGCACGCCGGGCGATGCGTGCCAGCTACCAGCGCGAGCTGGACGCTATCGAGTCGAATCTTTCTTTCTTGGCCACTGTCGGCTCGGTATCACCTTACGTGGGTCTGTTTGGAACGGTGTGGGGCATCATGCATGCGTTTACCGGGCTGGCCGCGCTAGAGCAAGTCACGCTGGCCACCGTAGCACCCGGCATTGCTGAGGCGCTGGTGGCCACTGCCATCGGCCTGTTTGCGGCCATTCCGGCGGTGGTGGCGTACAACCGCTTTGCGCACGATATTGACCGCGTAGCTAACAAGCTGGAAACCTTCATTGAAGAGTTTTCAAATATTTTGCAGCGCAACCTGGGCGCGCAGTCGCCCTCGGGAAAATAGCCATGTCAGTCACCGTGCGCTCTGAATTGCCTAACTCGCTGCGCCAGCCATGCCAGCGATAAATTCACGCGGCCGGGGTCGCCGCACGATCAGTGAAATCAACATGGTGCCGTTTATTGACGTGATGCTGGTGCTCTTGATTATTTTCATGGTCACCGCGCCCTTGATCACGCCCAGCATGATTGCGCTGCCAAAGGTCGGCAAAGCCGCCGCGCAACCGCCAAGTCCAGTACAGGTTTTGATTGGCAAAGATGAAGCGGTTCAAATCAAATTTAAAACCAGCACAACGGCCAGCAACATCGCAAACGTTGCGGCAGATATTGTGAAGCTGCAGCCCGCTGTGAAAGCTGGCGCTGCGGGAACCGAGACAACGCCGGTGGTCATCAGTGCTGACAAGTCCATCAAATATGAAACGGTGGTCAAAGTGATGGACAACCTGCAAAAAGCCGGCGTGGTGCGGGTTGGCTTGTCAGTACAAACTGGCAAGTAGTCAGACTATCCTATCCGTCCGTTCACTACAAATGCCCAGCCGCAGCGACCGCAATGATTTTGGCCCGCCCAGTGACGCGGGAAGGTTGCGCTCGTTTGGTTTGGCGCTTCTGGTGCATGGCTTGCTGATAGGGGCGCTGACGTGGGGCGTGAACTGGAAAAGAAGCGACACCTCGCCGAGTTTTTCAGCCGAAATATGGTCAAGCACAGTCCAGCAAGCAGCGCCGCCGCTTGCCACTGCTCCACCACCGCCACCGACGCCTGCGGTCACGCCACCCAAAGTTGTTCAGCCTGCGCCGCCAGCACCTGCACCGCCTGTGGTGCGAGATGTTGACATCGCGCTTGAGCAAGAAAAAAAGCGCAAGCTTGCCCAGCAAAAACTGGAGCGCGAGGAAGAAGCTGCACAAGACAGGCGGCAAGCTGCTCTTGACGCAAAAGCTGAAAAAGCTGCGCAGCTCAAGCAGGAAAAATTGCAAGCCGAAGCCCTGGCCAAACAGCAAGCTGCAAGCGATGCTAAAAAGCAGGACGCTGCCAGAGCCGATGCAAAAAGCAAAGCCACAGCTGCGGCGGCTGCACTTGATGACCAGCGCAAGCAAAACCTGGCGCGCGCCATGGGAATGGCTGGGGCCACAGGCGATGAGTCGTCTACCGGTACCGCCAAGGCTTCCAGCGGCCCCTCTTCAGGCTACGGCGGCAAGGTGCGCGCTAAAGTTAAACCCAACATTGTGTTTACCGAAGCGGTCGACGGCAACCCCAAAGCGGAAGTCGAAGTGCGCAGCGCGCTTGACGGCACCATCACCAGCCAGCGCCTGCTGAAGTCGAGCGGCAATAAAGCATGGGACGACGCCGTCATCAAAGCCATCGTCAGAACCGAAACCATGCCGCGCGACACCGATGGGCGCGTGCCAGCAGTGATGATTCTTGAGTTTCGGGTGCGCGATTAGCGTGTGCGCAAATTAACCGACGCTATAAAATATATAGCTGCTTGCGCCTATTTTTATTGCGCCGGGCTCACTTTTATCTTAACTGTTTGCCCCTATACAAATGCTGCATAATCCGCAAGGTACGCACGTTTTGCACGCTGGCAAACTCCAGCACGTACGGCCAAAAACGGTTGCAGGCAAGTATTGATGCACCATAAAAACTCCACAGGATTTCTTTCATGACAGATTTCAAAATCACCCCCGATATGCTGACCTTCAGCGGTGTTTTCTACCCCAAAGGCTACATGTTCGTTATGTTCCCGCTTGAAAAAGATGCGCAGCAAGTCGCTGCCAGTCTTGGGCAGTTGAGCGACAAACCAGAAGTTGCGTTGCTCAGCCCGGCCACCGTGTTACGCGAAGTGGGCCAGGTCGATGGCGACTCCGATGTCGATTTGCCATCAGTAGGAACTGAGGGCGCCACGGTCCGCAAGTACATTCAGCTAGCGCGCCAGGGCAACTGTGCGCTGATGGTCAAGGCCGACTCGGATGAAGAAGCCGAACGCGTAATGGTTGAGGTACGCAAAGTGCCTTTCAGCTACGGCCAGCGTTACCACTTGCTGGCAATGGAAGACCTCGAATAGGCTA
>JANPDQ010000279.1:0-6220 GCA_031431575.1 Polaromonas sp. | reverse complement strand
GGGAAAATATTGGTGATCTGAAAACTACGCGACAGCCCCATACGGTTGATCTCAAACGGTTTTTTGCCGTCGATCCGCTGGCCGTTCAACAAGACTTCGCCGCTACTCGGTTCAAACCGGCCGCTGATAAGGTTGAAGAGTGTCGATTTGCCGGCACCGTTCGGTCCAATAATACCGACCCGCTCACCCGGTGGTACTGCCAGGTTAATGCCTCGAATGATTTCAGATTTGCCAAAGCTTTTACGGAGGTCTTTTAGCTCCAGGGCAAAGTTTGACGCGCTCACAAGCTTTCCCTTCGCTTTATTTCTTTTTCAATATCTTCCTGAATCTGGCTCCATTCAACAGCAAACTGCCGCCGACAAACCTCGAACAAGCCCAATCCTGTCAGCATCACGAATGCGGCACCAAACCAGCTATTAAATCCTTTTGAATCAAGCCTGGCGCCGAGAAATGTCAGCTCGGAGCCCAGTGCCGCATTCAATTGAAGGTGGTAGACCATCTCAATCATGCAGGCAGCACCCAGCAAAACGACCATTGCGGTGAAGGCGAGTGCCAGGTAGCTCACCCATAGTTTTCGAAGGTGCCCAAAGATGGCTACGCGCAAGTTCATCATTACCAAAGACGCTACACCGCCAGGCGCATACATCACCATAAACAGAAAGATCAAGCCCAGGTAAAGAAGCCAGGCTTTCGTAAACTCGGACAGCAATACAAACGCCAGCACCATCAAGATTGCGCCAATGATCGGTCCAAAAAAGAAGGTGGCACCACCGAGAAAGGTAAAAAGCAAATACGCGCCCGAGCGGTAACCGCTGACCACTTCTGAAGTGACGATCTCAAAATTGAGTGCCGCCAGGCCACCTGAAATTCCTGCGAAAAACGCTGCCACTATGAATGCAAAGTAGCGAACTTTTTGGGTGTCGTAGCCTACGAATTCCACCCGCTCGGGGTTGTCTCGTACCGCGTTCAACATGCGTCCCAGCGGTGTGCGGGTAAACGCAAACATCAATGCCGTGCATACCAGCGTGTAAAGCGCAATCAAGTAATAAAGCTGAATTTGCGGGCCATAGGTGATGCCAAGCGCTTTTGAGCCCGTCACACGGTTGCCCGAGATACCGCCCTCCCCGCCGAAAAATTCGGGGAACATCAGCGACATAGCCCAAATCAGCTCGCCCACACCAAGCGTAATCATGGCAAACGTAGTGCCTGATTTTTTGGTGGTGATCCAACCCAGCAAAATCGCGACAAGCATACTGGCAACGCCGCCGACGATCGGTACCAAGCTGACGGGCAGCGGCAAGGAGCCACCGCTAATTTTGTTAAGCGTGTGAATAGCTAAAAATGATCCCATGCCGGAATACACCGCATGCCCAAAACTGAGCATGCCGCCCTGGCCAAGCAAGATGTTGTAACTTAAACACACGATGATGGCGATGCCCATTTGGCTCAAAATCGTGTGTCCCAGGCTGCTGGTAAAGATAAGCGGCGACACAATGAGCACCAACGCAAAAAGCGACCACACCAGCCAGCGCCCAATGTTAAGCGGCTTGAATTCGTAAAAAGACTTGCTCACGCCTTACCCCTCCCGCGTGCCAAGCAGACCCTTGGGCCTGAACACCAACATCAGCACCAGCAGCAGGTACGGCAATATCGGCGCAACTTGGCTGATTTTTAGTTTTAGCAAGGCGTAGCCAAATGTCTCAGGCGTCACGCTCATTCCAATCATTTTCACGGCCGAAATCATGGAGCCGTCCATTGCCACCGCAAAAGTCTGCAGCACACCGATCAGCAGCGATGCCAAAAACGCACCGGCTAGCGAACCCATACCGCCGACCACAACCACTACAAAAATGACCGACCCTACAGTGGCGGCCATGCCCGGTTCCGTGACGAATGCGTTGCCGCCGATCACTCCGGCCAGCCCAGCCAGCGCGGCGCCACCACCAAAAACCATCATAAATACGCGTGGCACGTTATGGCCCAGAGCCTCCGCCGTTTCAGGGTGGGTGAGCGCCGCCTGAATCACCAAACCAATACGGGTGCGGGTCAAGAGTAGCCACACCGCAATCAGCATCAGCACGGCGACCAGCATCATGAAACCCCGGTACATCGGAAACTGGGTGCCAAAAATGGTGAACAGCGGTCCGTCTAGCGCCGCCGGCACGCGGTAATCGACAGAGGAACGGCCCCAAATCAGTTGCACCAGCTCAAGCAAGATGTAGCTCAACCCGAACGTAATCAACAGCTCGGGAACATGGCCGAATTTGTGTACCCGACGTAGACAATACTTTTCAAAGCCCGCGCCAAGCAAACCGACGACCAGAGGCGCAATCAAAAGCGCCCACCAAAATCCGATCAACGCCGTGACGCTGTAAGCTACATAAGCGCCCAGCATGTAAAAAGACGCGTGCGCAAAATTCAGCACACCCATCATGCTGAAGATCAGCGTTAACCCAGAACTGAGCATGAACAGCAGCAACCCATAGCTCACGCCATTAAGGAGTGAGACGGTAAAGAACTCGATGAAGGCTGGGCTCAGACCCAGTGAGGCTAAGAATTCAAGCATGAATCAATCTGAAAGGTCAAAAAATAAACGCCTTGGCAACTGCATCGTTGCCAGGCGTTTGTTCAGGTCAAGGCAATCAGCTTGGCAACTTCATCTGGCAGCTGGTGGGCGTGCTTGCAACATAAGCTTCGATGTATTTAACAGGTGCCAGTGTGTAGCCTGTGTTCTCGATGCTGTACGCGTTTTTAGCGTCAACTTTTTGCCATTTGGCAATGTACAGGCCTTGCTGCATCTGGTGGTCAGATTTACGCATGGTGGAGTCGCCGTTAAAGCCCTTGAACTGCAAGCCACTCATCGCTGCAGCTACCTTGACAGGATCAGTCGACTTGGCTTTTGCCATTGCCTCACCCATCATGACAACGCCGTTATAAATAGAAAAAGTGTAGAAATCGTCATTAAACTTTTTCTTGAAATCGGCCGTCAACTTGCCCATTACCCCGCTGTAGTTGGAATGCGCGTAGGAGATTTGGTACACCTCGCTGTCGCCGCCCGACGCGAGCACGGTTGGGGTTCCGGTTACGCCTGTGTAGTAGGTGTACATCGGCAGTTTCAGGCCAGCGTCGTTCAATGCCTTGACGAACAGCGTCAGATCAGCACCCCAGTTGCCGGTGACGATAGTGTCGGCACCTGACTGCTTGATTTTGGCAACGTACGGGGCGAAGTCTTTGACCTGGCCCAATGGAATCAGGTCTTCACCAGCGATGGACGTGTCACTGCGCTTGCGCGCCATGCCTTCTTTAAAGTATTTGGCCACTTGCACACCGTGCGAGTAGTTTTGATTAAGTAGATAGACCTTTTTAATCTTTGGCTGGTCTTTCATGAAGCTGGTGAGTGCTTCCATCTTTTGTGATGTGTCAGCGTCCAGGCGGAAGTGCCAGTAATTGCACTTTTCGTTGGTCAATGCTGGGTCAACTGCAGCGTAGTTAAGGTAGACCACCTCTTTGCCTGGATTACGTTCGTTGTGCTTGGCAACCGCATCGCTCAGTGCCAGTGCTGCGCCAGAACCGTTGCCTTGGGTGATGTAGCGAAAGCCTTGATCAACAGCTGCCTTGAAGCTGTTTAACGCCTCTTGCGGTGAGCCTTTGCTGTCGAACGGTGTGACTTCAAACTTGACGCCAGCAGCATTGTTTGCTCCGTTCAGACTTTCTGAAATGAACTGCCAGCTTTTCAGCTGGTTTTGTCCGACATTACCGAACGGGCCAGACAAGCCTTCAATCATCGCGATCTTCACGGTTTGACCAGCCAGCGGACCAGCCGCCTTTGCTGAGACGGCAGCAGGTTTTGCTGGGGCGGCAGTCTGCGCGAAAGCAGTGCCGGCACAGGTAAAAATTGCAGCGACTGCCAATGGGCTAAACAAGAACTTCATAACGACGTCTCCAAAATAAAATTAATACAAACACAACGACATGAGCGTACGGGTTTATTGGGCAATCTTTTCTAGGGAATCCCCTTGTCAGCCGCCCTCGCCTATCTCCAAAGTGACTTCAAGAAACGGGTAACTTGTAGTCCTTCAGTGTTTCACGCAACTTGGTTTTAAGCATTTTCCCCGTTGCACCAAGCGGAATAGCATCAACAAACACGACATCGTCAGGTATTTGCCACTTCGCGGTTTTACCTTCATAAAACGCGATCAGCTCTTCGCGGCTGACTTCAGCTCCGGGCTTTTTAACCACCGCCACAATCGGCCGCTCATCCCACTTGGGGTGCGCCACGCCGATGCACGCTGCCATGGCAACTGCAGGGTGCGCAACCGCGATGTTTTCAATGTCAATGGAGCTGATCCATTCACCGCCAGACTTGATCACGTCTTTGCTGCGGTCGGTGATTTGCAGGTAGCCGTCGGCATCAATTTTTGCCACGTCGCCAGTGGGAAACCAATCGCGGCCGTGGGCGTCTTTGATCAGTGGGTTCCCGCCTTCGCTTTTGAAGTATTGGTCAACAATCCAAGGGCCACGCACCAGCACATCGCCAGAGGCCACGCCATCCCATGGCAACTCGGCACCATCAGGATCGACAATTTTCATATCGACTCCAAAAATGCCGTGGCCTTGCCGGGCCTGCACTGCCCACCGCTCGGGCGCAGCCAAGTTCAAATGCTTCATCATCAAGGTGCTGGTGGTGCCTAGCGGGCTCATCTCAGTCATGCCCCAGCCTTGAATGACGCGCACGCCGTAGTCCTCATCAAACTTTTGAATCATGGCCAGCGGGCATGCCGCTCCACCGATCACAGTACGATTCATACAGGCAAATTGCAGCTTGTTGGCATCCATGTAAGTCAGCAAACCCTGCCAGATGGTGGGCACTCCTGCTGAAAAGGTGACGCGTTCATTCACCAAAAGCTCATGCAACGATTTGCCGTCCATGGCCGCTCCGGGGAAGACCAATTTAGCCCCCACCATGCAGGCAATATAAGGCAGGCCCCAGGCATTTACGTGGAACATGGGCACCACTGGCAAAATTGTGTCCTGGCTGGAACAATTAAGCACGTCTGGCATGGCCCCGGCATAGGTGTGCAACAAGGTAGAGCGGTGGCTGTACAGCACACCCTTGGGGTTACCCGTGGTGCCGCTGGTGTAGCAAAGGGTAGACGCGGTGTTTTCGTCAAACTGCGGCCACGCATAACTGCTACTTCCCGAGCCCATCCAGGCTTCGTAGCTTTGCAGGCCAGGAATGCCACTGTCCAAAGGAAGCTTGTCCGCATCGCACAAGGCAATGTAGTGCTTGATGGTGGGGCAGCGCGCATGCACAGCCTGAATGAGCGGCAAAAACGTCATGTCAAAACACAGCACCTGATCTTCAGCGTGATTGGCTATCCAGGCGATCTGATCAGGGTGCAGACGCGGGTTGATGGTGTGCAGCACCCGGCCCGACCCGCTCACCCCGTAGTACAACTCGAAGTGGCGGTAGCCGTTCCAGGCCAACGTGGCAACGCGGTCACCAAAAGCCAGATTTAACCCATCCAGCGCATTGGCGACCTGCCGCGCGCGCTTGGCCGAGTCTTTATACGTGTAGCGGTGGATGTCGCCCTCCACCCGGCGCGAGACAACTTCAGCGCTGCCGTGATTGCGTTCGGCAAATTCGATCAGGCTTGAGATTAGCAGCGGCTGGCTTTGCATTAGACCTAACATTTCAATATCTCCAGTGGTCATTAAAACTAAACACGATGATGCCGCAAGCACTGTTGGGGTGCCGTACGGGATTCCCCCTGAATATATCGCTTGGTGGCGCTTGAGTGACAATTTGGCTCATGACATCTGCATTCGCCAAGACATTGACCTGGAAAAACCGCTTTGCCCGCTTGGGTGAGAATTTTTCAACCTTCTTGCTACCCCAAGCGCTCCCTGAACCTTATTGGATCAGCCGTAACCAAGCGATCGCGCGGGAGTTGGGTGTTGGAGCTGACTGGTTTGAATCGCAACTCTCACTACAAGCCTTCACGGGAAACAGCATATTGCCGGGCTCTGAGCCGCTGGCCAGCGTCTACAGCGGCCACCAGTTTGGCCAATGGGCAGGGCAGCTGGGTGATGGCCGGGCCATTTTGCTTGGGGAGCTAGAAACGCCCAGTGGCGGCATGGAAATTCAGCTTAAAGGCGCGGGCAAAACACCCTACTCCCGCATGGGCGATGGCCGGGCGGTGCTGCGCAGCTCGATTCG
>JANPDQ010000278.1:0-22314 GCA_031431575.1 Polaromonas sp. | reverse complement strand
GCGGAAATTGGCGCTAGACGCCATTGAGCAAACGCAGTTTTATCCAGAAAACGGCAAAGGCCGCCTGCGTGACATGATTGCTGGCAGGCCCGACTGGTGCATCAGCCGCCAGCGCAACTGGGGCGTACCGCTGCCATTTTTCATTCACACCGCCACGGGCGAGTTGCACCCGCGTACGATGGAAATCATGGACCAAGCCGCGAGCATGGTCGAAGCAGGTGGCGTTGAGGCCTGGAGCAAAGCCACAGCTGAATCCATCATTGGAATGGACGCACCCAGCTACATCAAAAGCACAGACATTCTCGACGTGTGGTTTGACTCTGGCACCACGCATGACCATGTGCTCAAGCACAGCCACGCTGCGCAGTCGACCTGGCCAGCAGACCTGTACCTGGAGGGCCATGACCAGCACAGGGGCTGGTTTCATTCGTCCCTGCTCACGTCATGTGCCATGTACGACAGCGCGCCGTACAAAGGCCTATTGACGCACGGCTTCACAGTCGACGGCAAGGGCCGCAAGATGAGCAAGAGCGAAGGTAATGTGGTGGTGCCACAAGAAGTTTCTGGCAAGCTGGGCGCTGAAATCATTCGACTGTGGTGCGCGTCCACTGACTATTCAGGCGACTTGGGCATTGACGAAAAAATCCTGGCACGGGTGGTCGACAGCTACCGCCGCATTCGCAACACACTGCGTTTTTTGATGGCCAACGTCAGTGACTTTGACCCTGCCATTAATGCTGTGCCGTTTGATCAACTGCTCGAGATTGACCGCTACGCCTTGAGCCGTGCTGCGCAACTGCAAGCCGACATCCTCGCGCATTACGAGGTGTATGAATTTCAGCCTGTGGTGTCCAAACTGCAAATTTATTGCAGCGAGGATTTGGGCTCGTTCTACCTCGACATTCTGAAAGACCGGCTGTACACCACGGCTGCCGGTTCGCACGCGCGCCGCAGCGCGCAAACCGCCCTGCACGCCATCACCCACGCCATGCTGCGCTGGATGGCGCCGTTTCTGAGCTTCACCGCTGAAGAGGCGTGGACCACGTTTGGTGCATCGGAATCAATTTTTCTGGAGACCTATTCAGACTTCAAACCGCATGACGAAGCACTGCTGGCCAAGTGGGCGCGCATCCGCGAAATTCGTGATGCTGTCAACAAAGACATAGAAGCCCTGCGCGCCGATGGCAAAGTAGGCTCGTCACTGCAAGCTGAAGTCACCCTTGAAGTTACTGCGGATGACCATGCGCTACTACAAAGCTTGGGGGATGATTTAAAGTTCGTCTTTATCACGTCTGCTATTACTCTAGTAGCTGGTAGCGCCCACAAAACAAGCGTCAAAGCCAGTTCTAATACGAAATGCGAGCGCTGCTGGCACTACGTAGAAGATGTGGGCGCTGACGCTGCCCACCCCACTATTTGTGGCCGCTGCACCAGCAATTTGTACGGCACAGGCGAGATCAGGACATTTGCATAATGGCTAAAACCACTTTCTCAAAATCTTCGGGCGCACTGCTGCCGTGGCTAGGTTTGGCGCTCTTGATTATTCTGGCCGACCAGTTCACCAAGGTGCTGATTCTGGGCTACTACAAGCTGGGCGATGCGACATATGTGACCAGTTTTTTCAATGTGGTTCGCGTGCATAACGCAGGCGCTGCGTTTTCTTTCCTGGCCAATGCAGGTGGCTGGCAGCGCTGGTTTTTTACAGGCATCGGGATTGCAGCAGCGATTTTCATCATCTGGATGCTCAAGTCGCACCCAGGCCAAAAGCTTTTTTCGTTTGCTCTGGCCTGCATTTTGGGGGGCGCGATTGGGAATGTGATTGACCGCAGCCTGCACGGCTACGTGGTGGATTTTTTAGATTTTCACTATGCGGCCTGGCATTTCCCCGCTTTTAACGTAGCAGATGCAGCCATCAGCATCGGCGCAGTGTGCTTGATTCTGGACGAAATATTGCGCGTTCGGCGCAGCAAATAATTCACTCCGCGCCATTGACTTATCACACCTTGATTGACTGCCTGGACTGCTTGCGGAACAAGCCCAGCACGTTGGCCAAAATGAGCGCCGCTTCGAAGGTACAGTCATCCCGCTCCACTGCTGCCAAAACCGTGGCGGTTAATTGGCCTGGGCTTGCAGGGCTCTAAGCCAGTTTGGTGTGTTCACAACGTCAAAATTGTGCAGCCAGTGGTGGTGCGTGCCTCCAGCGCGCAGTGCGCGGTAGCCACGTCTTCCAATGCAAAAGTCTGGTCAATTGGAATTTTGATTTTGCCGCTCGCCACCATGTCAAACAAATCGTCCGCCATGGCCTGGGTAGATTCGCGCGACGCAATGTGCGTGAACAGCGTGGGGCGCGTTACATACAGCGAGCCTTTGGCGGCAAGCAAACCGATGTCAAGGGGCTTGACCTTGCCTGATGCATTGCCAAAATTGACCGCCAGACCAAACGGGCTCAAACAATCGAGCGATTTTAAAAACGTGTCTTTGCCGACTGAGTCGTACACCACGCTCACCCCTTTGCCACCCGTAATTTCTTTGACGCGTACGACAAAATCTTCAGTCGAATAATTGATGGTGTGCGCCGCACCGTTGGCTCTGGCCAAAGAGCATTTGGTGTTGGTGCTTGCAGTGCCAATCAATTGCAAACCCAACGCCCTGGCCCACTGGCAGGCAATCAGCCCCACCCCGCCCGCAGCCGCATGAAACAGCACGAAGTCGCCAGATTTCAAACCCGATTGCGGCAGCGTTTTGCGCAGCAAATACTGCGCCGTAAGTCCCTTGAGCATCATGGCTGCGCCGGTTTCAAAACTGATGGCGTCGGGCAATTTGCACACGCACTTGGCAGGCATCACGCGCAGCTCACAGTAGCTGCCCGGCGGCTGGCTGGCGTAGGCTGCGCGGTCGCCCGCCTTCAAGTGCGTAACGCCCTCACCCACGGCTTCGATCACGCCTGACGCTTCCATGCCCAAGCCCATCGGCATTGGCAGCTCGTACACTCCCGAGCGTTGGTAAATATCGATATAGTTCAGACCGATGGCTTTATGCCGAATACGGATTTCGCCCGGTCCCGGATCACCCACGAGTACGTTGACGATCTGCATGACTTCGGCGCCACCATGCTGGGCAATGGATACGCTTTTAGATTCTTGAGCAGACATGTTTAACTTTCAATTTTATGAGTAAAAATGGCTGTATCCCAACAAATATGGGCGCAAGCAGCTATTATTTTAGTAGCAAATTCTTACGCTACCGCCATGCGCATTCGCCGCGCGTCGTCTTCGCTTTGCGCATCATCAATCTCCCGCATGATCGCACGCAAATCAACAGCAGAATTTTTTTGCTCGAACCTTCCGGTCAGCAAAGTATCCGGGTGAAGCAAGCCCCGCTGGTACACATCCCACATTTCAGGGCCGTACTGGCTGGCCAGCAAGGCTGGTGCAAACTGGCCAAAAAAGTTGCGTAAATTGGCCACATCGCGCAGCAACATGCGTGCGGCGTGGTTGTTGCCTGCGGCGTCAATAGCTTGTGGCAAATCGATGATGACGGGTGCATCAACATCGTCCATGTGGCCCAGCAAAATGTTGAACTCTGACAAGTCGCCATGCACCACACCTGCGCACAACATGCGCTGCACCTCAGTGATAAGTGCAGCGTGGTGCTTGAGTGCGTCGCTGGCCGTGAACAGCACATCGTTCAAACGCGGTGCAGCGTCGCCGTTTGCATCAGTGACCAGCTCCATGAGCAGCACGCCGTCGCAAAAGTTGTGTGGCTTGGGCACCCGCACACCCGCTGCGGCCAGCCGGTACAGCGCATCGACCTCGGCGCTTTGCCAAGCGGCCTCTTGTGACTCACGGCCAAACTTGGTGCCCTTGGCCATGGCGCGTGCCTGGCGTGAATTTTTCACCTTGCGGTTTTCGGTGTAGTCCACGGCTTGCCTGAAGCTGCGCTCATTTGCCGCTTTGTACACCTTGGCGCACAGCGTTTTGTCCCCTACCTGCACCACGTACACAGCGGCTTCTTTGCCGCTCATGAGTTGGCGCGACACGCTGTCGATCAGGCCTTCTTCAATCAGTGCTTGCAATCTTTTAGGTGGTTTCATAGCGCCAATTTGTACAGGGCCAGAAAGTCATTTGACGGCAGGCACGGTAGTGTTCAATGAACCGTCAGGATTGAGAACTTGCAGATCGGGGCCTTTGCGCACCACGGTAAAGCAGCGCTCCTGCCCGGCCCGAATTTTCTTCCAGGTGGCGCAGTACCCTTTGTCAGACAGCCGCCATGTGCCGCTGTCGACCACTGCGCCTGTTACCTCGGCAGCGCCGTCGGCCTTGAGTTGCAGATCAATCGACTTGCCCATGCTGGGGCCACTGGCTATCAATCCGACCACCGTTTTACCCACCCAGGCTGACTGGATTTCCTGCGGCGTCATGACTGTGTCTTGCGCGCGCAGCGATGGTGACAACGCCACAACGGAGAGCACCAAAGCGGTTTTGACCGATTTTGATAATGACATGTGTTGCTCCGGTTGAACTAAAACTAAAAAGTACCCGTGAACGCGCCACCATCGGCCAGCACATTCTGGCCGGTGATGTAGCCTGCGTGCGTACTGCACAAAAACGCGCAAATAGCGCCAAACTCTTGTGGGTTACCAAAGCGCTGGGCAGGAATGGTTTTGCGGCGCGCATCCATCACCGCCTCAATCGGCTGGCCCGACTTTTCAGCCGCGCCCTTCATGGTGGTTTTCAGCCGGTCGGTGTCAAACGCGCCGGGCAGCAAGTTGTTGATGGTCACGCCCTGCGCCGCAAGTTTGCTGCGCGATACCCCCGCAACAAATCCAGTCAGGCCGCTGCGCGCGCCATTGCTCAAACCCAAAATATCAATCGGCGCTTTCACAGCACTCGATGTGATGTTGATGATGCGGCCAAAGCCGCGCGCGGCCATGCCATCAACCACCGCCTTGATGATCTCGATTGGCGTGAGCATGTTGGCGTCAATCGCTTTGATCCAAGCGTCCCGGTCCCAGTTGCGAAAGTCACCCGGTGGCGGGCCTCCGGCGTTGGTAACCACGATGTCGAAGTCTTTGCGCACGGCAAATACGGCCGCACGCCCTTCAACGGTCGTGATGTCCGCGGCAACCAATAACACGCTGGCGCCCGAATCATGGGCGCAGGTAGCTATTAAATTAGTAGCAGCAGCCTGCAATGTGTCAGCACCTCGTGCAACGATCAGTACATTCACGCCTTCTTTGGCGAGCGCCTCGGCGCAACCCAGCCCCAATCCCTTGCTGGCGCCGCAAACCAGCGCCCATTTGCCTGCAATTCCTAAATCCATCGATGACTTTCTTTATTTATTCAATGTTTAACCAGCGACGTGAACGTTTTGCGAAACTTGGCCACTTTTGGTCCAGCCACAGCCACACAGTAGCCCTGGTTTGGATTCTTTTCAAAGTAGTCCTGGTGGTAGTCCTCTGCGGTCCAGTAGTTGGCCAGCGGCTCCACTTCAGTGACGATGGCTTTGCCAAACAACTTGTCTTGGCTCATTTCACGAATCATGTCTTCGGCCAGTGTTTTCTGCGCGGGCGTCGAGAAGTAAATTCCACTGCGGTACTGTGTGCCGCTGTCGTTGCCCTGGCGGTTGAGCGTAGTGGGGTCGTGAATCACGTAGAAGATTTCCAGGATTTGATTCAATGAAATCTGCGCCGGGTCAAACTCAAGCTTGACGACTTCGTTGCAGCCCGTGCGGCCGCCGCACACTTCTTCATAAGTCGGCCGCGCGACTTGGCCGTTGCTGTAGCCTGACTCGACGTCAGTGATGCCGCGCACGCCAACAAATACGGCTTCGGTGCACCAAAAACATCCGCCGCCAAGCGTGATGGTCTCCATTGGGGTTTGAATGTTGCTCATATTGCTGTCGTCCTTTGTCCTGATGCGTGTTGGGGATTGCTGTAGGCGACATGCGCTCGCGTCAGCTGTCGATATACTTTAAACCTAAAGCCTCTGCAGCGAATATTTCAAGGACAACGCCATGAAAACCAACGTCAAACCGCGCTTCGTTTGGGAAGACCCCTTCATGCTGCAAGACCAGCTGAGCGACGATGAGCGCGCCATACAAGATGCCGCGCACCAGTTCTGCCAGGACAAGCTCCAAACCCGCGTGCTGATGGCGGCGCGGCATGAAAAGTTTGACCGCGAAATCATGAATGAAGCCGGTGCCATGGGTTTTTTAGGCTCCAGCATTGAAGGCTACGGCTGCGCGGGTTTGAGCTACGTGGCGTACGGGCTGATAGCGCGTGAAGTTGAGCGCGTTGACAGCGGCTACCGCAGCGCGATTAGCGTGCAGTCATCCCTCGTCATGCACCCGATCAACGCTTACGGCAGCGAGGCGCAAAAACAAAAATACCTGCCTAAACTGGCCACCGGCGAATGGGTTGGCTGCTTTGGTTTGACCGAGCCAAACCATGGTTCTGACCCGGCCAGCATGCTGAGCCGCGCCAAGCCCACAGATGGTGGCTTCATCATGAACGGCGCCAAGATGTGGATCACCAATTCACCGATTGCCGATGTGTTTGTGGTTTGGGCCAAACTTACCGACCCAGACGGCAACACGGGCGGGCAAGAGTCAATTCGCGGCTTCATTTTGGAAAAAGGCATGAAAGGCCTCACCGCCCCAAAGATTGAAGGCAAGATGAGCTTGCGCGCCAGCATCACGGGTGAAATCGTTATGGACGGCGTGTTTGTGCCTGAAGCCAACATGCTGCCCAACGTCAGCGGCCTCAAAGGGCCGTTTGGCTGCCTGAACAAGGCGCGCTATGGCATTGCCTGGGGCGCATTGGGTGCGGCCGAAGACTGCTGGCACCGTGCCCGCCAATACACGATGGACCGGGTTCAGTTTGGCCGCCCACTTGCGCAAAACCAGTTGATTCAGAAGAAACTGGCCGACATGCAAACGGAAATCGCCCTTGGCCTGCAAGGCTGCCTGCGTGTGGGCCGGCTGATGGATGAAGGCAAAGACGTGCCAGAAATGATCAGTTTGATCAAACGCAACAGCTGCGGCAAGGCACTTGACGTGGCGCGCATGGCGCGTGACATGCACGGCGGTAATGGCATTCATGATGAATACCACGTGATTCGGCACATGATCAATTTGGAAACCGTGAACACCTACGAAGGCACACACGATGTGCACGCGCTGATTTTGGGCCGTGCGCAAACCGGTTTACAGGCGTTTTATTGAGTTTTTAGGTGTTTTATTATTAAAAAACGTCAGTAGCCTAATGAATATAGGCGTCAGCAGCTACTTAATTAATAGCAGTATTTTTGCAGCAAAGCAACTGACTGACTTAGCCAAGATCACAAACAGACTTTAAAGTCGATGTTCACCTCAAAGCGCGATTGACGCTGGAGCGGTAAGCGGATATATTACTAACCAAGCAGTCAGTAATATGGATATCACCAAAATTTTTTGCAAAACCGACCCGGCTGGCGCTGTAAAGCATGCCCGTCGCAAAGAAGCGCGCCCCGGTGAGCTGCTGGACGCCGCACTCGATCTTTTCGTTGAAAAAGGCTTTGCAGCCACGCGCGCCGAAGAAGTTGCAGCGCGCGCCGGTGTTTCAAAAGGAACACTGTTTTTGTACTTTCAGAGCAAAGAAGAGCTCCTCAAAGCCGTAGTGCAGAAAAACATCTCGAACCATTTCAAGGAGTGGAACGAGACTTTTGACAGTTTTGAAGGCGACAGCGCCAGCATGGTGAGCCTGTGCATGAACTTATGGTGGCAGCGGGTAGGCGCAACGAAAGCATCAGGCATTGACAAGCTGATGATGAGCGAGGCCAAGAATTTCCCTGAGATCGCTGCGTACTACCAGCACGAAGTCATCGACCCTGGGCAAACTTTGATTAAGCGCATCTTGCAACGTGGCATTGACCGTGGCGAATTTCGACCGATGGACCTGGACTACACGGTGTACTGCATCATTGCGCCGATTATTTTCTTGATGCTGTCCAAGCACTCAGGCGGGGTTTGCTGCACGACCCAGCTAGAGATTGATCCAGAAAAATACATTGCCGCACAACTTAACGCTATTTTGTATGGTTTATCGGCCGCACCAAGGCCAAGCCCAACCCCGACTACCGACGGACACACCCCGCATGCAGATGAATAAGAAAAGCGCCCTCAAATGGACGATTGCTTTGGTGGTGTTGCTACTGATCGGCTTTGCCGTCGCCCGCACACTGGCAACTCGCAAGTCGCAAAGCCAAGCACTCGCCGAGGCAAGCGCCTCCAAAAGCTTGGGCTTGGCCGAATTGGCTTCGACCGATGTCGTCAAGGCTCAAAGCATTGAAATCACCCAAGGCGTGGCAGTTTCAGGCGCGCTGCGGGCCGTCAATTCTGCGGTTGTCAAAGCGCGCGTGCCAGGTGAGCTGCAAGGCCTGCAGGTGCGTGAAGGTGATGTCGTAAAAGCCGGGCAAGTGCTAGGCCGTGTGGACGCCAGCGAGCTGCAACTTCGGGTGATGCAGGCACGCGAACAAGCACAATCGTCCAAGGCGCAAGTTGATGTGGCGCAACGCCAGTTTGACAACAACAAAGCGCTGGTTGACCAGGGCTTTATTTCAAAGACCGCACTCGATACCTCGCAAGCGAACTTGAATGCTGCGCAATCGAGCTACAACGCAGCACGCGCGGCAACCGATGTTGCTTCCAAATCGGTAGCTGATGCGGTTTTGAAAGCGCCAATTTCAGGCCAGGTGGCCCAGCGCATGGCGCAAAACGGTGAGCGTGTTGGCGTAGACACTCGGATCGTTGAGATTGTCGATTTAAGCCGGCTGGAGCTTGACGCATCACTTAGCTCTCTGGAGGCAAGCCAGGCGCAAGTCGGGCAAACGGCGCAGCTGCTGGTAGAAGGCTCCAGCCAGAGTATCCTCGCCAAAATAGCGCGTATCAACCCCACTGCCCAGGCGGGCAGCCGGGGCGTGCTGGTGTACTTGAGCATTGACAACAGCGCCCAAGCCAACGACCGGTTTGCCCTGCGCCAGGGTTTGTTTGCGCAAGGCACCCTGGGGCTGTCCAGGCAAACGCTGCTGGCGCTGCCAGTTAGCGCGGTACGCATTGACAAGCCCGCCCCATACGTACTCGCCATTGAAGACAACCGCGTGGTGCACAAAACCGTGGTGCTTGGCGCACGCGGAACCTTCGATGGCGAAGCGGTAGTGGCCATTTCTGGCCTGGCAAACGGAGCGCAAGTGATTCGAGCCAACGTCGGTGCCCTGCGGGACGGCACACCTGTCCGCTTTACATCGGCTGCAGGTGCAGCTTCGGCGGCGTCCGCTGCCAAAGCATCCTAAAAGTCGCTCGTTATGTGGTTTACCCAAGTCAGCTTAAAAAACCCGGTGTTTGCCACCATGATGATGCTGGCCATCGTTGTGCTGGGCTTGTTTTCGTACCAACGCATGCAGATCGACCAGTTCCCGAACATTGATTTGCCGGTGGTAGTAGTTACCGCCGAATACCCCGGTGCGTCTCCTGAAATTGTCGAAAGTGAAGTCACCAAAAAGATCGAAGAAGGCGTTAACACCATCGCAGGTGTGAGCGCGCTTACGTCGCGCAGCTATGAAGGCCAAGCCGTCGTCATCATTGAGTTTCAGTTGTACGTGGATGGCCGAAAAGCTGCGGAAGACGTGCGTGAAAAGCTAGGCGTTATCAGGCCCCTTTTTAGAGCGGAAGTCAAAGAGCCGCGCGTGCTGCGGTTTGACCCGGCAAGTCGCGCGATCTGGTCGGTAGCAGTGGTGCCAACAGATGGGAAATCTGCAATGTCACCGGTCGAGCTCACCAACTGGGCCGATCAAGTTTTGAAAAAGCGCCTTGAAAACGTACGCGGCGCGGGTGCGGTCACGCTGGTCGGGGGCACACGCCGGGAAATCAATTTGTATTTGAACCCACAGGCGATGGAGTCCCTCGGTGTCACGGCGGAACAGGTAGTGAATGCCGTGCGCAGTGAAAACCAGGACTTGCCGATTGGCGCTATCCGCTCGCTGACGCAAGAGCGCGTTGTAAAAATCGATGCGCGCATAAAGCGTCCTGAAGACTTCGGCAACATCATCGTGGCGCGGAAAATCGGCACGAGTGGTGGTGTCAACAACGGAGCCGCCATCACACTCGACCAGGTAGCCCGCGTCAGCGATGGTGCACAGGAAGTTGACAGTCTGGCACTGTACAACGGCCAGCGCACGCTGCTGCTGTCGGTGCAAAAAGCACAGGCCGAAAATACTATTGCAGTGGTAGACGGCCTGAACAAAGCGATTGTTGACATCACGCCGAGCCTGCCGCCCGGCTTGAAACTGGAGCTGGTCACTGATGGCTCCCGACCGATTCGTGTCGGCGTAGAAAACGTACGCCGCACGTTGATTGAAGGCGCGCTGCTCACTATTTTGATAGTATTTTTGTTTTTGAATTCGTGGCGCTCAACGGTCATTACCGGGCTGACGCTGCCAATCTCCATTATTGGTACGTTCCTGTTCATGAACCTGTTTGGCTTCACCATCAACATGATCACGCTGATGGCACTTTCGCTGTGCGTTGGCTTGTTGATTGACGACGCGATTGTGGTGCGAGAGAACATTGTGCGGCACGTACAAATGGGTAAAGCGCCATACCAAGCGTCGCTTGACGGCACACGGGAAATTGGGCTGGCAGTGCTGGCGACTACTTTTTCCATCGTTGCTGTGTTTTTGCCGATTGGATTCATGGGCGGTATCATCGGCAAGTTTTTTCACGAATTTGGTATCACTATTGTTGCGGCGGTACTGATTTCAATGTTTGTGAGCTTCACGCTTGACCCAATGCTGTCAAGCATTTGGCACGACCCCGCAATTGACGCCCACGGCAAGCGCGGCCCACCCGTTACTTTGTACGACAAAACCATCGGCCGCGTAACCGGCTGGTTTGACCACGCTACCGAATCTTTGAGCAATGGCTATCAAACGATTCTGCGTTGGGCACTGGTACACAAAATCAAAACTCTGCTGGTGGCGCTTGCCATCTTTGTCACCAGCATTTTTATGGTGCCGCTGCTTGGAACGGAGTTTGTACCGAAAGCGGACTTTTCAGAGACTTCGATTGCCTTTTACACGCCAGTAGGCTCCTCGCTGGAAGCAACTGAGGCCAAAGCCCGGCAGGTCGAAACCATCGTGCGGGAATTCCCCGAAGTGCGCTACACGCTGGCCACACTCAACACCGGCAATGCGCAAGGCAAAATTTACGCCAACGTCTACGTCCGGCTGGTAGACCGCAAAGCGCGCAAGCGCAGCGTGGACGACTTGTCTGACGTGTTGCGCCAGCGATTGACGCAAGTGCCCGGTATCACGGTAACCCACGTGGGCCTGACCGACTCCGTCGGTGGCAACAAGCAGGTAGAGTTCTCGCTGCAAGGCCCTGACCTAAAAGAGCTGGAGCGTTTAGCGCGCTTGGTGCAAGACAAGATTCGCGCGACGCCGGGCCTGGTAGACCTTGACTCCAGCGTAAAAGCTGACAAACCTGTAATTCAAGTCGATGTGCGCGGCACCGCAGCCAGCGACATGGGCTTGTCTGTCTCGACCATCGCCAGCGCGCTGCGCACGCTGGTTGCTGGGCAAACGGTGGGTAACTGGCGTGCACCCGATGACCAAACCTACGACGTAAACGTTCGCCTTGCGCCCGACGCACGCAACTCGCCCGGCGACCTGGAACGCTTGCCGTTTACCAGCGCTGCGATGGGCAGCAACGCCGATGGCTCGACCCGTGTGGTGCGGCTGGGGCAAGTCGCCAGCATCAAGGAAACCACCGGGCCAAACCAAATCAACCGGCGCGACCTGGCACGTGAAGTGGCCATCAATGGCAATGTGCAAAACCGTTCGGCGGGAGAAGTGTCAAACGACATCAAGGCTGCACTCGAAGCTGTCAGTTTCCCGCCCGGCTACAGCTACAAGTTTGGCGGCTCGACAAAAAACATGGCGGAGTCTTTTGGCTACGCCATCTCAGCGCTGGTGCTTGCAATTTTGTTCATTTACATGATTTTGGCCAGCCAGTTCAAAAGCTTTTTGCAGCCACTGGCGCTGATGACATCTTTGCCGCTCACCCTCATTGGCGTGGTGCTGGCGCTATTGATGTTCGGCTCAACGCTTTCAATGTTTTCCGTTATCGGCGTGGTCATGCTGATGGGCTTGGTCACGAAAAATGCTATTTTGCTGGTGGATTTTGCCATCAGGATGCGTGAAGAGGGCATGGAGCGCAGCGAAGCCCTGCTGGTGGCAGCCAAAGTCAGGCTGCGACCGATTTTGATGACCACTTTAGCAATGATTTTTGGCATGATTCCGCTGGCCTTTGCGCTAAGCGAAGGGTCGGAGCAGCGCGCTCCTATGGGCCAGGCAGTGATTGGTGGTGTGATTACCTCCTCACTTCTTACACTCGTAGTCGTGCCAGTCGTGTATTGTTTTATGGACGACCTGGCCGAGTGGTTGAAGCGAAAATTCAGCGCTAAGCCTGACGCTGCCCGCATGGCAAGCGCTGAATAAATCTAACTGCGCTTCTACCAAATAAAAACTTTTTCAATTGCCCGCATTACAAGAAGAAATCTAAAACCACCATGAACTACGAACAAGCCCGCTTCAACATGATTGAGCAGCAAATCCGCCCGTGGGAAGTGCTTGACAACCAGGTGCTCAGTTTGCTGGCGCTCGTCAAGCGCGAGGACTTTGTGCCGCACGGCCATGAGGCTTTGGCGTTTGCCGATCTGGAAATTCCACTGACGCGGCACCTGGACAGGTTTACTGGCCAATGCATGCTGTCGCCAAAAGTTGAGGCACGCACACTGCAAGACCTGGCAGTGCAAAAACACGAAACCGTGCTGGAAATCGGCACTGGCTCTGGCTATATGGCGGCGTTACTAGGCCACCGTGCGCAGCAGGTCACCACGCTTGAAATTGATGCCGATCTGGCGCAGACTGCCAGGGGTAATTTGCAGCGTGCCGGTGCGTACAACGTAGAGGTTCAAACAGCGGACGGCGCCAAGGTTTTTTTACAAGAAACAACCAGCGCCGCTTTTGACGTGATCGTGCTTAGTGGATCAGTGGCATCAGTGCCACCGCAATTGCTTGCGCTTTTAAAAGTCGGCGGCCGCTTGAGCGCCATTGTGGGCAGCGAGCCCATGATGCGCGCCACAGTGATTACCCGCGTGGGCGAAGCCGCATGGCACACCACACAAGCCTGGGACACTGTCGCGCCGCGATTGCTGAACTTCCCCGAGCCATCCAAGTTCACGTTTTAGAACTTAGACCGTCTGAAAGCAGGGTTCTCACAATGGTGCGGCAACTTGACCTGGACAACTTTGCGGCGTGGCGCGATGGCCCGAATGCGCAAGCCGCAGTGCCGCTGGTAATTGACGTTCGAGAGCGATGGGAGTTGCAAACTGCGTCGGTCGCAGCCAACGGGTTTGAATTGCTTCACATTCCCATGCAGAGCATTCCGGCACGCATTGATGAGCTCAAGCAAACCTACGGGCTCGACCACCCAACGGCGGTGCTGTGCCACCACGGCATACGCAGCATGCAGGTGGCTAACTTTTTAGCCCACCACGGATTTTCCAACCTGGTAAATCTGCAAGGGGGTATCGACGCGTGGTCACACCAGGTCGATACAAGCGTTGCCCAGTATTGAAATTGAACGTACTCACTTACCGGAATCCAAAGACGACCATGCCAACAAATAACCCTTCCTCGACGATCGCAATTGCAGTAGCGGCTGCTGTGATGGTGCTGGGTACACCAGCGAGCGCGCAAAGCCTGGTTGACATTTACGAGTCTGCCCGCGCATTTGATGCGAACTTTCAGTCCGCCAAACTTCAATACGAAGCCAACCTCGCCAGAGCCGAGCAGGCTCGCGCCGGCATCCTGCCAACGGCGGGCTTGAGTGCTGGCGCATCGCGCAGTGTGTTTGAAAACACCAACCCGGCTGTTGACCGTGGCTTTAGCTCACAAACCGCCACACTGAGCGCCAGCCAGCCCCTGTACCGGCCTGCTAACCGGGCTACGTACGAGCAAGGCCTCAAGCAAGTGGATGCCGCAAAAGCACAGCTTGAGGTCGCCCAGCAAGACTTGCTGGTCAGAACCAGCCAAGCGTACTTTGACGCGCTCGCCGCGCAAGACTCACTGACCTTTGTGAAGGCTCAAAAAACTGCCGTGGCTGAGCAATTGGCGTCAGCCAAGCGCAACTTTGAAGTCGGTACCTCAACCATTACCGACACCCGCGAGGCGCAGGCGCGGTTTGACCTGGTGACGGCACAAGAAATTGCGGCTGAAAATGATTTGCGCGTAAAAAAATTGGCGCTTGACACTGTGGCAGGAATCACTGGAGCCCAGCCAAAAGGCTTGAATATTCCTGTGGCCTTGCCGCCTGTAGTGCCGCAAGATGTGAACGTGTGGGTTCAGCAGTCTGAGCTGGTGCATCCAACCATTCGGCAAGCACAAACCGCGCTTGAAGTAGCCGCGCTTGAAATCACGAAGGCAGAAGCTGGCCACAAACCGACGCTGGATTTAAACGGTAGCTACAACTTGAACCGCAACCCATCAGGCAACGCACAAAGCGGCTTGGGCGGGCGCAACAACACCGCAACGATTGGCTTGGCATTTAACCTGCCGCTGTTCGCCGGTTTTGCCACGCAAAACCGCATCAGAGAAACTCTGTCGCTAAAAGACAAAGCACAAAGCGACCTGGAAGGCGCCCGCCGTAGCGTGGCACTGGCTACCCGGACTGCCTATTTCGGAGTGCAGTCAGGTCAGGGCCAGGTCAAAGCACTTGAAGCAGCCGAGGCGTCCAGCCAAAGCGCGCTGGATGCAAACAAGCTGGGCTACCAGGTTGGCGTGCGCATCAATATTGACGTGCTCAACTCGCAAAGCCAGTTGTTTCAAACCAAGCGCGACCTTGCACAAGCACGCTACAACGTGCTGCTGGGCGGGCTACGCCTTCGCCAGGCAAACGGCACGCTGGTGCCCGATGATTTGCTGATCATCAATTCACTGCTGGCCAAATAACCCAGGCCCCGCGGATGCCACGGTCCCTCTATTTGCCGCTTTGGGCATGGTTGGTGCCGCTTGCGGGTTGGGGTCTGATGGCTGGCATGTGGGCGGGTGCCACAGGCACTTTTTTTAACGTACTTTTAACTATTGGCCTGCTGGCCTGCGTGCTGGCGGCAGTGCACCATGCAGAGGTGATTGCACACCGGCTGGGCGAGCCCTATGGCACGCTCGTGCTGGCAGTAGCGGTGACGATCATTGAAGTGGCGCTGATTGTTTCACTGATGCTGTCGGGCGGGCCAGCCACCACCGCTTTGGCCCGAGACACCGTATTCGCTGCAGTGATGATTATTTTGAACGGCATGGTTGGCCTTTGCTTACTTGTTGGCGGCTCTCGTCACGGCGAGCAACGTTTCGGCCAGTATGGCGTATCCGCATCACTGGCAACTCTTGCCGCTATTGCCGTGTTGACGATGGTGTTGCCCAACTACACCACGACCGTGCCAGGGCCTTTTTACAGCGTCTCGCAATTGGCTTTTATTGCAGTGGTGTCGCTTGTCTTGTACGGCACGTTTGTACTGGTTCAAACCGTGCGCCACCGCGATTACTTTTTAGCAAAAGCTGGGTCTGTCAATGACGAAGTACATGCCCTGCAGCCCAGCGCTGCTACCGCTTTGATCGGTCTTGGCCTGCTACTGACGTGCTTGGGGGCCGTCGTGTTGCTGGCCAAAGCCCTCGCGCCCACCATTGAGTTTGCAGTGGGCCAAGCCGGCGCGCCAAAAGCCGTGGTCGGTGTCATCATCGCCACGGTAGTGTTGCTGCCTGAAGGACTTGCCGCGTTGCGCGCTGCGCGTGCCAACCGCCTGCAAACCAGCCTGAACCTGGCACTCGGCTCTGCGCTTGCGAGCATTGGTTTGACAATTCCAGCGGTAGCATTGGTTTCAATTGCCACCGGGTGGACTCTCACGCTGGGGCTCGATGCCAAGTCAAGTGTTTTGCTGATGCTCTCGCTGCTGGTGGCCACCCTGTCGCTGGGCACCGGGCGCACCACTGTTTTGCAAGGCGTGGTTCACTTGGTGATTTTTTTCGCCTACCTGTTCACAACAATAGTTCCTTGAAGTCGCCGGTGCCAACACAGCCTTGACAGTGTGCAATTTGTCATGAAACGGCTTGAAAGCTGATGCAGTTTGGTTTTGTCGTCCAAATTTGGCATACCGTCTGTAAACTCAGGCGGTAAAGCAAAATAAAACGGGAGGCACTTTTTGAAAATCACTTCAATCCTTTTTCTGTCGTTGCTGTGCAGCGCATCGATCGCGCAGACCTTGACAGGTTTTAAACTCGATACCTCTCAAGCAACGGTCGGCCAGCCAATCAAGGCGACGATTGATTTTGAAGTGACTGCTAACGTTTTTTGCGGCGTGCGCATCGACTGGGGTGACGGCATTGGCGACGAATTAAAAATCGACAAGCCGACGAAGATTCCCTACGCAATCAGCCATACCTATTCCAAAGCCGGTGATTATCTGGTCACTGTCAAGCCTGAAAAAGTGACGAGCCACCTGCGTTGCCTGGGAAAGAACCAGCAAACCAATCTAAAAGTGGTTGCGGCAGCGGTTGTCCCCGCCGCGCCCCTTGCGGCAGCGCCGGTAGCACCGGTAGCAAAAGCGTCGCACGCAAATGCCTGCCCAACTGGCTGGGCGTTAAACGCCAAATCAGTCAACAAGAAGACGCAAGCCTTTACCTGCACAGCCAAGGCAGGCACCGCAGCGCCTGAGAAAAAACTTGCGTGCGCTGGCGACACTGGCTATTTTGAAAATGCCAAAAAGGGCGTTTTGGGTTGCCGACTTTAATTTCAATTTCAATTTCAATTTCAATTTCAATTTTGACTTTATTAACAGCAGTAACACTGTCCAGTGACTGCTTGCCACTATGCCAACACCATCGATGTCTCGTCCTTTAATTTGCCTGCAGCGCGGTGCAGCTTATCGCCCACAGATCGCACTTGGGCGTTTTACCGTAGCACTCAGTGCCCTGGTTCTGCTCGCATTTGGCACTGCTGCGCAAGCACAAGTGGCAGGCGCAGGCTCGTCGCTGGTTCGCGATTTGATGTCTGGTTGGGCAACGCAATTTGGCCCCCCTTCTGGCGGCGTTGCCTATGAAGCGCAAGGCTCGTCAGCAGGCGTGTCCCGGGCAACTGAGCAAAGCGTAGACTTTGGCGTGAGCGATGTGCCGCTGACAGCTGCGGCGCTGCGCCAGGCGGGCCTGCGCCAGGTACCGCTGGCTGGAGCGGCAGTGGCGGTGATTGTGAACCTGCCTGAGCTGGGCGGCAAAGCCATCAAGCTCAATGGCGACATCCTCGCTGAAATTTATCAAGGCTCCATAACCCAATGGAATCACTCCCAAATTGCGGGCTCAAACCCCGGTCTTGCACTGCCCAACCGGGCCATTGTGCCGATTTGGCGTGCTGACGGATCGGGCCAGTCGTATGTATTTTCCACCTACCTGTCTCGCGGCAATTCCAAATGGCGTCGGGTGATAGGCCCCACCAACAATTTGGCCTTGAATTCTGGCCGTAGCGCAAAGGGCGGACAGGCGCTCCTTGAGGCGGTCAAAACTACGCCGGGCGCGATCGGCTACGAGTCTTTAGGCGCGGCACAAAAAGCCGGCCTAATCGTTGCGGAGTTGCTAAATGGTTCGGGCAAAAGCATTGCGCCGAACGCGGCATCTATCGGCGAGGCGTTGACGCGTGCGCAGTGGTTGAAGGACTCTAACGCCGCTGATCTTGACGGCTCTGGTGGACTGGGAACCTACCCCATGACCGCCGTGCCTTACGCGCTGATTCCCATCGCACCTAAAAAGGGTCGTGTCAGTGCACTGCCGTTTATTCAAACCGCAGTGGCACAAGGCGATGCGCTGGTCACGCAGGGTGGATTTTTCCCGCTGCCTGCTGTAGCCAAGGCCATCACAAGCGCAGCGCGCTAACTGCCCTCAAATCACACAGGCCTGGCCAAGTAGACATCAAGCGCCGTAGCGTGGCACTGGGCTGCACCCTGGTGGCGCGCCGCAAAGGCTATGCCAGCCAAAGAAGCCCGAGCTTGCGCCTGCTCATCAGACACCAAATGGGCAGCGGTACCGACTGCGCCGCTCATGTCCGAACAACTAAAAGCTGCGCCACTTGCTAACGCCAGTTGCGCCGCTTCAGCAAAATTAAAAGTATGCGGTCCCATAATCATCGGGCAACCCGCAGCTGCAGCTTCAATCAGGTTTTGACCTCCCAGCGGGGCAAAACTGCCGCCAAGCAAGGCAGCACTGCAAAGCGAGTAATACAGCGCCATCTCACCCAACGAGTCCCCCAGCCAAACGTCGGCCCGCATCGCTTCTGCGCTCTCAAAAGGGCTTGCGGGCCAACTTGAGCGGCGTGAAAGCGTGAGCCCATTTTGTACCACCAGCGCTGCAACATCGTTAAAGCGCTGAGGATGGCGCGGCACGATCAGCCACTGAATTGCTATTTTATTAGTAGCTGCTTGCGCCCGTTTTTGTTGGTCTAAAGCACTTATTTGTTCAAGAAATAGAGCCTCTTCCCCCTCGCGCGAGCTGGCAAACATCACCACTGGGCGGGCCATGGCCTGGCGCCACGCTCTGCCGGTAGCCTGCTGGCCTGCGTCAAGCGCAGCGTCGAATTTCAAGTTGCCAAAAACTTGAACATTCGCCACGCCCAATTTGCAGTAGCGGTCGGCGTCGGCTTCAGTTTGTGCATACACGGCGGCAAGCGCGGCGTACGCTGGCAAAGCCAACGGGGACATCGTTAAGGCTTGCTGCAAAGACTTTTCAGACAGGCGGCCATTGCACAGCACCAACGGTATGCCGTGCTTTGCAGCAGCAGCAGCGGCGCAGGGCCAGACTTCGGTTTCCATTAGCAAACCCAGGCGTGGCTTGAAATGCGCAAAGAACCGCTCAACCACCGCCCGCGTGTCCCAAGGCTGCCAAACCTGCACGTCACCTGGGCGCAGCAGCGCTTGGCCTTCCGCGCGGCCAGTGGCGGTGCCGTGGGTGAGCAGTATGCGCAGCCCAGGGTAGTCTGCCCGCAGGCGTTCAAGCAATACGCTGGCCGCACGCGTTTCACCCAGCGACACGGCGTGCAGCCAGACCAATTGCGACTCTGTCTCAGCGGTTTGGGTGTAATTGCCAAAACGCTCTTCGACAGCTTCGCCATACCCTGGCTCTCGCACCGCGCGGCTCGCCATTTTGCGGCGCAGCAGCGGCTGGGCCAAGCGCATCAATGCTGAATACACGCCGAGGACGATTTTGCTCACTGCAAAGTGCCTGCGTCTTGGCGGTGGCAGCGTTGCCACGCGTGCCAAACGGCGTCAACGCTCGGGCTTGGTTGCGCAAACACGCTGACCTGGTGGCCGTTTAAAACGGGGCCCGTGCGCCAGGCAGTGTCAAAGTTATAAATCTGCACGTGCGGCAAGCCCAAGGCAACTGCAATGTGGCTGACGCCGCTGTCAACACCAATCGCGCCGGCACACTTCCCCAGCTCATGCGTCAACGCGTCCAGAGCCAGCAGGGGCCAGACTGCAGCGTCGATTGGCGCTGCTATTGCACGGCTGGTGACCAGCTCTTTAGCGCTGCCGTGCACCATTGCCACCTGGTAGCCGCTGGCGTTAAATCGCTTTCCAAGTTCAACCCAGTTTTGCAGAGGCCACTCTTTGTCTGCCCTGGAGGTACCGTGAACAAATGCTATGATTTTAGTAGCTTCTTGCGCACGATTTATATGCGCTACAGGCACTTTTAATCCATAATTAGCTGCCGCAGACGCCTGGTAGCCCAGCGAACACGCCGCCAAGTCGCGGCCACGCTGCACAGCGTGCTGGTGCGGCTGCAAGGCAATTGCCACATCTGCTACCCAACGCGTCGGCGCTTCGTAAGCCGAGCCGTCGGTTCGGTTCGCCATGGCAAAGCGTTTGCCTTGCGGTGCCACCTTGGCAAGGCGCGCTACCACCGCAGATTTGGTCAAGCCTTGCAAATCAACCACTGCGTCATAGGCGTCTTGCTGCAAGTCGTTTTTAAATGCGCGCCAGGCGGTTCGGGTTGCAGCGGACAGCGGCGACTTGCGCCAGTTGCGCAATTCACAGGCAATGATTCGGCGCAAGCCTTGCACCTGGGTCAAGACCGGCGCAAAAGATTTTTCCACCACCCAATCGATCTGAGCATCAGGCATTGCCGCCAAGATGTCTTGCACCACAGGCAAAGTGTGAACCACGTCGCCCAACGAGGAGAGTTTGACGAGCAGAATTTTCATGGGTTGTGTGTGCAGCCCAAATTGAAGAAAGAAGTTTCCGACGCAAAGGCGCTAAGGTGCAAAGGCTGCGAAGGAAAACCTGAAATCAGGGTTGCCGAAAAATACTTCTTTGCGCACTTTGCATCTCTGCGTCTTTGCGTTGGAAGCTTTTCCCGCATTTCAATGCGCCGCAGCCGCAAAACTCGCATCAGGTTTGACGCTTCTCAGCAGTTTCAGCATGTCAGCTTCAATCCGCTCCAGCGCCGCCTGCGTGTGCCCTTCAAATCGCAACACCAGCACCGGCGTGGTGTTGGACGCGCGAATCAAGCCAAAGCCATCTGGCCAGTCAACGCGCACGCCGTCAATGGTGTTGACCACAGCCGGTGGCGCAAAGTTGACTGTCTTCACCAGCTCGGCCACTACACTGTGCGGCTCGCCCTCTTTGCACACCACGTTCAGCTCTGGCGTACTGAAGCTGGCGGGCAACGCATTGAGTTGCGCGCTCGCATCCGCAGACCGGCTAACGATTTCCAGCAGCCGCGCACCAGCGTAAGTGCCGTCGTCAAAACCGTACCAGCGTTCTTTAAAAAATATGTGTCCACTCATCTCGCCACCCAGTGGCGAGTCAACTTCTTTCATTTTGGCTTTGATGAGCGAGTGTCCGGTTTTGTACATCAAAGGCACGCCGCCTGCCGCAACAATTGCAGGGGCCAAACGCTGTGAGCATTTCACGTCAAACAAAATGGTGCCACCCGGCACGCGGCTGAGTACATCACGCGCGAACAACATCATTTGCCGGTCAGGGTAAATATTTTGGCCGTCTTTTGTGATTAGCCCCAAGCGGTCGCCATCACCATCAAAGGCCAGGCCCAGCTCCGCGTCGCTGGCTCTCAAAGCCGCCATCAAATCGCGCAGGTTTTCAGGCCTGCTCGGATCTGGGTGGTGGTTGGGGAAGTTGCCATCGACTTCACTGAAAAGCTCCACCACCTCGCAGCCCAAAGCGCGAAAAATTGCAGGGGCTGATGCGCCAGCAATTCCATTGCCTGAGTCGATCACGATTTTCATGGGCCGTGCCAATTTCACGTCCCCCACGATACGCGCTCGGTATGCGGCCTCTACGCTGTGCTGGGAGATGACGCCCGGTTCAACGTCGCGATCAGCGTGTGGGGTGGCGCTAAGCTGTGCAAGCAGGTTGTCGTTAACCATCGCGTGGTGCAGCGCTTGAATTTCATCGCCGTAAATAGCACGGCCAGCCAGCACCATCTTGAAGCCGTTGTAGTCCTTCGGGTTGTGGCTACCTGTGACCTGAATGCCTGATGTGCAGAGCGTGTTCGCAGCAAAGTAAAGCATGGGCGTGGTCACCATGCCGACATCGATGACGCTGATGCCGCCGGCAGCCAACCCACGCATCAGCGCGGCAGCAAGCGCGGGGCCGCTTAGCCTGCCGTCGCGACCTACTGCTACCGCTTTTTCACCCTCGGCCAAGGCACGCGCCCCGAACGCTTTGCCAAGCGCAAATGCCACGTCTTCATTGATGGTGGCGGGCGTCACACCGCGAATGTCGTACGCCTTAAAAATGGATGCGGTTAACTGCATGGGGGAGCACCTGACTTTTTGTTTTACCAACCTCTGATTGTAGGTTGCGGGCATTTGCTCTGTCTCAGCAAAACCGCCAGCGAAATTCGCCTTTACCAGTCAGAAAAATGCCCCGCAAGCACACCTGAACGGGCAAGGCATAACGCAGGCCAGCTACACCACCACAGGCTCGTGCTCCAAGCGGATGCCAAAACGCTCGTACACGCTGGTTTGAATGGACTTGGCCAGCGTCATGACTTCACCACCCGTGACGGGATTGGCTTTTCCGCCACGGTTGACCAGCACCAGAGCCTGGCGCTCGTACACACCTGCGTTACCGATAGATTTGCCCTTCCAGCCACACGCATCAATGAGCCAGCCAGCCGCCAGTTTGACGGAACCATCGGCCAGCACGTAATGCACAATTTT
>JANPDQ010000277.1:0-2485 GCA_031431575.1 Polaromonas sp. | reverse complement strand
TGGTGCGTACAACTTATCGCTAGAGTTTTGGCCGTCCACCACAGCGGCCATGCGCTGGAATGTCTCATTGACTTGAGCTTTGCTCACCACGCCGTGCAGCAGCCAGTTGGCCATGTGCTGGCTTGAAATACGCAGGGTGGCACGGTCTTCCATCAGGCCGATGTTGTGAATGTCCGGTACTTTGCTGCAGCCCACGCCCTGGTCAATCCAGCGCACGACGTAACCCAATATGCCCTGGGCGTTGTTGTCAAGCTCTTGTGCTTTTTCTGCCGCTGACCAGTTGGGCGTGGTAGTCACGGGGATTTGCAGCAGTGCGTTGAGTGTCCCATTGCGCATTTTCTTGGCGTCAGCCTTTTCAACATCCTTTTCCATCGCTTTCTGCAGCTTGGCCACATTGACCTGGTGATAGTGCAGTGCGTGCAGCGTGGCACCTGTGGGGCTGGGCACCCAGGCGGTGTTGGCACCGGCCAGAGGGTGGCCGATTTTTTGCGCCAGCATCGCGGCCATCAGGTCGGGCATGGCCCACATGCCTTTGCCTATTTGCGCTTTGCCGCGCAGCCCGCACGCCAGGCCCACTTGCACGTTGTTTTTTTCGTAAGCGGCAATCCAGGTGCTGGTTTTCATGTCGCCTTTGCGGATCATTGGGCCAGCTTGCATGGCGGTGTGCATCTCGTCGCCGGTGCGGTCCAAAAATCCGGTGTTGATGAAAGCCACGCGCGAACTGGCTGCCGCAATGCAGGCCATCAGGTTGGCGCTGGTTCGGCGCTCTTCGTCCATGATGCCGAGCTTGACCGTGCTGTCTTTCAAGCCCAGCATTTTTTCGACCCGGCCAAACAGCTCGGCAGCAAACGCCACTTCAGCCGGGCCGTGCATCTTGGGTTTGACGATGTAGACGCTGCCCTGGCGTGAATTTTTAATACCAGGTTTGCCCTTGAGTTTGAGGTCATGCATCGCAATCGTGGTGGTCACCACCGCGTCCAGAATGCCTTCCGGAATTTCTTTGGTATTGCCGTCTGCCGCCGTGTAGGTGATGGCCGGGTTGGTCATCAAGTGGCCCACATTGCGCAAAAACATCAGTGAGCGCCCATGCAGAACAACAGGTTTTTTGCTGGTCACTGAGGTGTAAATGCGGTCGGCATTCAGGCCGCGCGTAAAGGTTTTGCCGTCTTTGGTGACGCTCTCGGTCAGCGTGCCTTGCAAAATACCCAGCCAGTTGCTGTAGGCCAGCACTTTGTCGTCTGCGTCCACCACCGCAACCGAATCTTCCAAGTCAAGAATGGTAGACAGCGCGGCTTCCAGCACCAGATCGCACACGCCTGCCGGGTCGGTTTTGCCGATGGGCGTGGCCGCGTTGATCTGGATGTCAAGGTGCAGGCCGTTGTGCTGCAGCAGCACCGACGATGGCCGCAGCGCCACGCCTTGGTAGCCAATGAATTGCTTGGGGTCTAGCAGTTGCGCGCTTTTGCCGCTGGCCAGTTTGGTGACCAGTTTGCCTGCGACTACGCTGTAGCCCACCGAGTCAATATGCGAGCCACTGGCCAGCGGGGCAGTGCGGTCCAGCACGTAGCGCGCGTATTCAATCACTTTGGCGCCGCGCTTGGGGTTGTAGGCCCCTTTTCCAGGTAATGCTTTTTCGCAGCCGTCAGCTTCGCTAATCACGTCGGTGCCGTATAGCGCGTCGTACAAGCTGCCCCAACGCGCGTTGGCCGCGTTCAGTGCGTAGCGTGCGTTCAAAATCGGTACAACGAGTTGTGGGCCTGCTTGCTTGGCCAGCTCAGCGTCAACATTTGCCGTGGTGGCTTTGAACTTTTTCGGTGCGGGCACCAGGTAGCCAATGCTGGTCAAAAACTTTTGGTAGGCCTTCATGTCGGAAGGGCTTGACGAATCACCTGCGGTGATGGGGCCAGGGTTGGCTTTGTGCCATGCATCCAGCTCGGTTTGCAGGCGGTCACGCTCGGCCAAAAGGGCAATGTTTTTAGGCGCCAGGTCGGCTACGATGGCATCAAAACCTTGCCAAAAGCGCTCGCTGGTCACGCCAGTGCCGGGAAGAACCTTCGTCTCAATAAACTGGTGTAGTTGGGTGGCGACTTGCAGGCGGTGGCAGGTCGTGCGGGCGGATGGCGTGGGGGTCAAAGCAAACTCCAAAAAGGTGCGGGGTCAAAGGTGCTGAATCAAAAAGCGCTGAAGGGGCGCAACCTTGCATTTTAATTTATTGCTGCTTGAACTTTGGTAGCAACTACCTACCGCTTGCCAAATATCGCCGTCCCAACCCGCACCATCGTGCTGCCAGATTCAATCGCCGCCTCCAGGTCATTGGTCATGCCCATCGACAGCGTATCCAGCGGTGCGGGCAACATGTCTGACGCATTTATAGAGTCAAACAAGGCTTTGGCGCTTAAATGTTGGGCGCAAGCAGCTACAAAATCAATAGCGGGCTCCGGTAATGTCATCAAACCACGCAAGCGCAGGCTCGGCAGCTTGATAA
>JANPDQ010000276.1:0-12594 GCA_031431575.1 Polaromonas sp. | reverse complement strand
GCGCCTGCGGCATACAGCAGCGGCAAGTAGTGCTCATGGGTTGGGTGCGACATTTTGGCCAGGCTGCCCAGCTTTAAAAAGGTTTGCAGCGCAGCCAAATTACCTTGTTGAATGTGCCCGCCAGTGGTTTGGTCAAACTCCAGCGCCCAGTCGAAGGCCTGGTTCCCGCTTGCACCGCGTTGCATCTCACGCAGGTTGTGCACGATGTTTCCACTGCCAACGATCAACACGCCGCGCTCTCGCAGCATTTTGAGCTGCTGGGCCAGCGCGTAGTGTTCTTCAGGGGCCCTGGAGTAGTCCATGCTGAGCTGAATGACCGGTATGTCTGCTGCAGGAAACATCGGCTTTAAAACGCCCCATGCGCCGTGGTCAAGCCCCCACTTGTCAACGTCAAGCCCAAGCGGCTGCGAGTTGCGCTGCCTGACCACGTGCGCAATGGCCTGTGCAGCGGCCACGTCGCCTGGGGCGGGGTATTGCTGGTCAAACAGCTCCTGCGGGAAGCCGCCAAAGTCATGGATGGTTTTGGGCTGCGGCATCGCAGTTAGCTGCCAGCCGTCTGTCAGCCAGTGCGCAGAAACACACAAAATCAATTGTGGCGGGGCAAATTTTGTACCGAATTCGAGGCCAAGTGCCTGCCAGCTTCTGAAATAGTCGTTCCCCGCCAGCGCATTCATCGGGCTGCCATGGCCCAGAAATAGCACCGGCATGCGGTCTGATGCGCGCAACGCTGCAATGTGTTCCAGCGGTAGCAAGTCAACCTTTAAAGTCATTTTTTAGCCACAGTAGTCGCAAAATTTGCGGGGTTTTGAAAGTTTTATACCAGATTGCCCGTTTAATTGTGGGTTGCGATCTACCGGTCAACGCTCATTGTGACCGTCCTGTTATATTTGTTGCACTGCAACATAATGTACGTTCCTGCAAGTTTTACAAAGGTCTAATCCCATGCTTTACCAAGTGTACGAAGCCCAACGCGCCATGATGGAGCCTTTTGTTGATTTTGCGCAGGCAGCCGCCAAGTTATACGGCAATAACCAGTCGCCCATGACGCAAAACCCGTTTGCCCAGCGTGTAGCGGCGGGCTACAGCCTGATTTACCGACTGGGCAAAGACTATGAAAAGCCAAGCTTTGACATCGCGTCGGTTGAAGACGGCGATGTCGAGATTGCCATTCAGGAGCGCGTCGAGCTGGACAAACCATTTTGCGAGCTGCGCCGCTTCAAGCGCTTTTCAGACGACACCGACACGCTGGCGAAATTAAAAAACCAGCCGGCTGTGCTGATCGTGGCACCCCTGTCGGGTCACTACGCCACGCTGCTGCGCGACACGGTGAAAACCATGCTCAAAGACCACAAGGTCTACATCACTGACTGGAAAAACGCGCGCCTGGTGCCTTTGTCCGATGGCACTTTTCACCTGGACGACTACGTGAACTACGTGCAGGAATTCATTCGGCACTTGCAAGGTAAATACGGCAACTGCCACGTTATTAGCGTGTGCCAGCCTACCGTACCAGTGTTTGCCGCCATTTCATTGATGGCGTCGCGCGGTGAAACCACTCCGCTCTCAATGACCATGATGGGTGGCCCGATTGATGCGCGCAAGTCGCCCACGTCGGTCAACAACCTGGCCACCACCAAGCCGTATTCGTGGTTTGAAAACAATGTGATTTACCGCGTGCCCAGCAACTTTGCTGGCGCTGGCCGCCGTGTGTACCCCGGCTTTTTGCAGCATTCAGGCTTTGTGGCCATGAACCCTGACCGCCACGCCACCAGCCACTACGACTACTTTAAAGACCTGATCAAGGGCGACGACGCCAGCGCCGAAGCGCACCGCGTTTTTTACGACGAGTACAACGCCGTGCTGGACATGGACGCTGACTACTACCTTGACACCATCAAAACCGTGTTCCAGGACTTCAGTTTGGTCAACGGCGACTGGGATGTGAAGTCCGTTAGCGGCAAACTGGAGCGCGTTGTGCCCGGCGACATCAAAACCACAGCGGTGATGACGGTTGAAGGCGAGCTGGACGATATTTCAGGATCAGGCCAAACCAGAGCAGCCCTTGACATGTGCAGCGGCGTAGCGGCGGGCCGCAAAAAACACTTTGAGGCAATGGGTGCTGGCCACTACGGCATTTTCAGCGGCCGCCGCTGGCGCGAAGCGGTGTACCCAGCCGTAAAAGCTTTCATTTTAGAGTCGCACAAGCCTCTAGCGCAACAAATACGGGCGTTAGAAGCTCCTAAACTTATAACGCCTGTGAAAGCTGAAATTCAAAAACCGGTTGCGCCAAAAGCAATCGCAAAGACCGCGACAAAAACGATTTCCAAGGCAGTGATCAAGACGCCGGTTAAAACCGCAACCAAGCGCGTGGCCGAACGCGCAGTGGCTAAAACTCTGCGCAAATAAGCGGCGCTAGGCTCGCGCTTGCAAGTGTGAGAACAAGTGTGAAAATGTTGGCGTGACAACCTACGCCGTTATTTCTACTGAACAACTTTTAGCGCAGCGCATTCACGCCGCGCTGCCGCAAACACAGTGCACGCGCTGTGGCTACCCCGACTGCGCTGCATATGCCGATGCGATTGCAACTGATGGCGCACCAATTAACCAATGTCCGCCTGGCGGTGCTGAAGGCGTAAAGCGCTTAGCCGCCATCACCGGGCAAACTGCCCTGCCCCTGAACCCCGCCAACGGCGTGGAAGCGCCGCGCAGCGTCGCCGTGATTGACGAGGCCTGGTGCATTGGCTGCACGCTGTGCCTGCCCGTTTGCCCGACCGATGCCATTTTTGGCAGCAACAAGATGATGCATACCGTGATTGAGCCGCACTGCACTGGTTGCGAGCTGTGCATTGCCGTCTGCCCAGTGGATTGCATCAGCCTTGAAAACGTGACCGGCGAGCGTACCGGCTGGCAGGCTTGGTCGCAAAGCGATGCAGACGCCGCTTTGAAGCGCTACGAATTCCATAGCTTCTTGCGCCCAGATTTATTGGTTAAAAACGATAAAATACTTAAAAATACTGCGCATGTGGATGCAAACAGCACCGAGACCAGCGCAGCGCAAAACAAGCGCGACGTTATCGCCCAAGCGATCGCCAAGGCCAGAGCAACCCGGCAATCCGGCTAGGGGCCTGGACCCTACACACCTGTAGCAGTCACCGAGCAGTCGATTTTGAATATCAGCGCGGAATTCGGGCTTAACAACGGCAACACGATGCCGCTGCCTTGAAGCAGCGCGATAGTCGTTGCAGCCGGCGCGGGGCACGTTGCAGCGCCAATGACCCCAACGCATGTCACGCTGGTACATTGCAGACCTTGCGCGAGAGGGTCGGTCAGCACTGCACCGTCAACGGGTGCAGAGCCTGCTGCATTGGCCACCGTAACTGTATAACTTGTGGTGCCGCCCGCGCTCAGAGTGGTAACAACATTGGTTTTGGTGATGCTCAGGTTGGCTATACCGCGCACGGGGTCTGAGTCTTGCGCCTGGTTATTGGCTGGGTTGGAGTCGGTGTAGTTCACGCCACTGATGGTGACGATATTTGTGGCAGTTTGGCCAGCGGTGCCGGTAACGTCGGCAAATACCCGGAAAGTCACCGTGCCGTTGGAAAGAATCAAGGGAATGGTCAGCCCCGAGCCTTCAAGCGCCAGCACGCCCAACGCAGCCGGGCACTGGCTGCCAGCAGTGGCTACGCAGGTAATGGTGGTTTTGATCAAACTGCTGGCTGCCGGGTCAACAATCAACGTGTTGGTGGCGTTTACGCCTGCCGTCAGGTTGGCTACTGTAATGGTGTACGCAGTCGTTCCAGGTGTGGTCAGGCTGTTTACGCCATTGGTTTTGGATACCGCAACATCAGCAGCCGGATCGCAAGAGCGCAGCGTCGCCTGCGCAACGCCCGCAACGTCGCCCCCTCCCGGCTCGGCAGACACTGCGGCGAAGTTTGAAATACTCAAGGTGACCGCCGCCACCGACGCGGTGAAAGTTCCTTGCACCAAAGTCCAGCGGTCGCCCACGCCTACAGTCTCATTTGCTGGCGACAGCGTTGCGACTGTCGTCGTCGCAGTGCCAAACACTTGCAGTGTGAAATTTGGCACCGTTGGCGAAGCGGTGCCCGGGCGGGTGGCGTTAGACACGTAGGTCATGAATTCATAAGTACGGCCTACTGTCAAACCAGCCAGGGGCTGCGTCCATACCCGGTAGTTTGCTGCCCCGGTTTTACCGTTGCTCAGCAACCAGTTGGGCGATCCGCCAACGCTGCGCGCGGCATCACCCGCAAATGCATTTTGAAAAATTGGCCCGCCCGGCAAGTACTGCTGTGTGCCCGTTTGACGCGACACAAAGTTGGCTGCTGCATACGTGTTGACCGCGCCAACGGTGCCTTCAGACGAAAACGGCGTTGGCGCTGAAAAGTCGCTGTTAACAACCAAATTGGTGAGGTTTTCTGTAGTGCCCGCCGGGCAAATCGACGCGGCACTGACCACACTTGATGTGGTGGCTGACACAGTGTCAACGTCGATGGCGGTGTTGTTTGCTGGAAGGAGGTCTTGCGTATCAGACGCTGGCGTGACCACGGCGGTGTTGGTCACTGTGGTGCCGGGCGCTCCGGTAACCAGCGCATTGACCGTAAACACCAACGTTGACTGCGGCGGGAAAGTGACGATTTGCACTCCGGTTTGAAAGGTGTTGGTGGTTAGCGTGGCTGGGCAAACCGCTGACGGCGGCCCGCCGGGCGCGCTGCAGGTCACGCTGAGTTTGGTGAGGCCCGCCGCAGCCGGGTCAGACACCACGGAATAGTTAGCGGGGTAAGGACCACCATTGACTACCGTGATCACATAAGACGTGACCGACTGGGTAGGCAACGAGACAACGTTGTCGGTTTTGGTGATGGAAAGGTCTGCGCGGCGTGTACCCGAGATGGGGCACGACGTTCCGTCTGTGGGCGTATACGGGCCAGGAAAAGCAGGCGGGCCGACGTAGGAAGCCGCCTGGGTTAACACAGCCTGTGGGGTGCCAATTTGCGGATTGTCAATACGCCAAAAATCGTTGTTGGTGTTGTTAAAAACGTAGAACTGGCCTGTAAAAGCATCGTAAAAAGCCGAGCCTACGCCACCGACATCACCGCCGCCTCCCAACGGCGTTACTACGGCAAAAGCCGTGCCCTGCGCTGGATTGGTACCGCTGGGAGCCAGCGTGATGCGGTAGTGATTGGTCTGTGCAGTGCCCAACAACAAGCCGTTGGTACCGCCAGCCCCATTGAAGTCAAAGTCGCCAAAGTTGGCGATTGTGCCGGGCGACAAGTTGTACTGGTGCGAAATCTGCGGCGCACCGAAGATGGGAATACTGTCGATTCTGAAGATGGCTGCAGGCGCGAGGTTGCCACCGCCCTGTCCTGCAAAGTAATAGCGTCCAGCGGCATCAAAAACACCTGCGGTTGGCGTGAAGGTTGCCACCGACAATCCGCCCGGCAGCCCATTGTTGATGGTTCCTACCAATTCGTACCCAGTCTGCCCGACCCGGTACAGCAGCGGAGTTGTACCGGACGAAATGATGCCGTAAATGAAGTTATCGACCGGGTTGTAGCCAATTGAGTTGAGCGTGGTTCCCTTAACGGCCGTGAACACAGCAGTTGGGGTGATGGTGGCACCCACGCTTGCAAACTTGACCAACTGAGAATTGCCCCCAGTGTTGCGCATTTGGTAGAACACCACATCGCAATTGAACGGTGGGCCGGGCGGCTCTGCATGCGCTGCTGGTGAAAAGCCCGAAACGATGGCCGCCAATGCAAGCAACCAAATTGCAGCCGGCAGGCGGCTAACCCTCGTAAACGACCCAAACTTCGTACACAACCCAAGACTTACCCACACGCCAATTTTGGCTATTTTGGAAATTATCAGTGGTGGTGGTGTCGAATCCATCGTCTGCAAATTCTAGCAACTGGTAACACTTATTTAGGCCATTTCAGCGTCAGTCGACTTTAACTCCCGCATTTTTGATCACGCTGGCCCACTTAGTTGTTTCCTGGCCAATAAACGTGTCGAATTCCTCGGGCGTGCCGCCTGCTGCAAAAGTGCCCATACCTTCCAGCTTTGCCCGGGTTTCATCGCTGCGCACAATGCGCGTGACTTCCTGAGCCATTCGGTTCACGATGTCTTTCGGTGTTGCGCTGGGCGCCAGCATGCCGGCCCAGGTGCTGCCGGTAAAGCCTGCAAAACCTTGCTCGATGAAGGTCGGCACATCAGGCACGGCGGGCAAACGCTTGTCACTTGCCACGCCAATCAGCCGCACTTTGCCTGCCTTGGCCTGATTGATCAGCCCGGTAGCGGCATCAAAAAACAACTGGATTTGCCCACCCATCAGATCAGTGAGCGCGGGCACTGCACCGCGGTACGGGATGTGCACCATGTAGGTTTTGGTGAGCGACTTGAGCAGCTCGCTCGTCAAATGCGCGGCCGAGCCGTTACCTGACGAACCAAAGCTAACCTTGCCGGGATTGGCGCGCGCGTAGTCAACAAGCTGCTTGGCGGTTTTATACGGCGCATCAATATTGACTGCGGCCAGCAGCGGCGAAATGCCCATCAGCGCCACGCCCGTGAGGTCTTTGCGGGAGTCGTACGGCAACTTTGGGTACAGCGTATTGTTGGCGGCGTACGCTGCAATCACCACCGCAAACGTGCTGCCGTCAGCCGGTGCTGTGGCCAGCAGATCGACGCCAATAATGCTGTTGGCACCCGGCTTGTTGTCAACCGTCACGGTTTGCTGCAAGCGGTTTTGCAAACCGGCCTGCACGATACGCGCCATCTGGTCGGTAAAACCGCCAGGCGTGTACGGCACGATGATGCGAATCGGCTTGTTAGGCCAGGCGTTTTGCGCAAATAGCGGTGCGCAAACGCTGCTGGCAGTGCTGGCCAGAGCGATGTTGAAATGGCGGCGGGTAAGCTGGATTGGTGTGTCGGCCGGGGATTTAGGCGGGGCGGGTTGCGTCATGCTGGCTCCATGAAATGAAATCCATTTTGAGCGCCGCGCAAAGCGTGTCCTAGCGGGTTTGCCCCTGCCGCACTGCCACCAGAAAGTGCAATTGAAAATAAAATTGCTATGTATTCAGTAGCTGCTTGCGCCTGTATTTATTGGGCTATAAGCACTTTTTATCTATTTTTAGCCACTTTCAGCCATTCTGAGCGGCTACATCGACTCTCAATCGAATGTCAATCGAATGTCAATCAACTCTAACTTGCCATCATGCGGCGTGCTGCATAACTGACCGCATCCACCAGCGCCACCATCAAAAGCATCGCCAGCAAAATGCTGCTGGTTTCCTGCATTTGAAACAGCCCCATGTGAAAAGCCAACATTTGGCCCAAACCGCCTGCACCCACCACGCCCAGCACCGCAGCGGCGCGAATGTTGTTTTCCCATCGGTACAGCGTGTAGCTGACCAGCTGCGGAAGGATTTGCGGGAGTGTGGCGTACCAAAATATTTTGGCTTCACTGATGCCGCGGCTGCGCAGCGCAAACGCCGGTCCAGCACTTGCGTTTTCAATACTCTCGGCAAACAAGCGGCCCAGCACGCCAGACGTGTGCAGCGCCAGCGCCAGCGTACCCGCCAGCGGCCCCAAGCCCGCGCTGATCAGCAGCAGGGCCGCCCAGACCAGTTCAGGAATGCTGCGCAGCATGTTCAGCACCAGTCGGCTGATACCGCGCCAACGCGCAGGGTCGTCGCTGTGGGTTTTGCTTGCAGGCACGGCCAAAGCCAAGCCACCAATGACTGCCAGCAGCGTTCCCAAGGCGCTCATAGCCAACGTTTCTAGCGCGGCCCAGCCAAGTTTGGTTAAAAATTTGCTGCTGGTTTCAGGCACCAGCATCTCGCCAATGAACTTGCCCATGCGACGCGCTGCGTCAACGCTGAAAAACTGCGCCCATTTCAAGTCCAGCGTCCAAAAACTGGCAACTGTCAGGCACGCCAGGCCAAACACGAACCAGCAGGCCTTGCAGCGCGCATCAAACAGAGGTGGCGGCAGATTATTGGGGCGCGATTGGTTAATTTGCACGCCCTACCCCAGCTCTTTGCGCAGCCACGCGCTAGTGGCGTCGGCCAGCCACACCAGCAACATGAAAACAATCAGCATGGTGGCGACTTCAGACCCATTGAACATCTTCATCGAGGCGTCCATCTGCTGGCCCAGCCCGCCCGCCCCTACAAAGCCCAATACAGCGGAACTTCGAATCGCGCATTCCCAGCGGTAGACGGTGTAGCTGGTCAGCTCGGCGGCGTTTTGCGGCAGCAGGCCGTAGAAAAACGCCTGCATGGGGCTAGAACCATTGCGCAGCAAACTTTGTGTGACTTGCGCGTCACCGCTTTCTAAAATTTCAGCGTAGACCTTGCCCAGCATGCCGCCATAGGTCAGCGCAATCGCAATCACGCCAGCAGTTGGCCCCAAGCCCACCACCCGAACAAAAATCAATGCCCAGATCAGCTCGGGCACGCTGCGCAGCACGACCATCAGCCACCGGAGCAGCGTGCGCAAAACCGCCGGTAATTTATCCATTTTTCCGGTCAAGGCGGATACAGACAAAACCCGCACCGACAGCAACGCCAGCGGTATTGCCAGTACCAGCGCCAGAGCAATGCCCGCCGTAGCAATGGCAACTGTGCGCCAGGTTTCTTTGACTACCAGCAACAAAAATTCACTTTCGATCTTGGGCGGGAAAAAGTCGCCCAAGAACTTCAGGGTTGGCTTTAAATTGCTGGCTTCAAACAGCGTCCAGACTTTGAATTCAGTCAGCACCAGCGTCGGCCAAAGCAGCACAACGGCTGCAAGTACCCAAAAAACGCGACCAACCCAGGCGGGGTCTCGCTTGACGTCCCGAGCCATGGCCGACTGCATCAGCGGCAATGCATCACGGCCGGCACGGGAGGCGCATCGGGTGTGTTGTCATGCGCGACAGCCGGGCCGTCCAGCTCATGCAAGTGCTGCGCATACAGGTCTTGCAAATGTTGCGGTGAAACTTGCGCAGCTGGCAAATCAAACGCAACCTGCCCATCACGCATGCCGACAATCCGGGCAAACGACTTGAGCGCCATGTCCACGTGGTGCAGCGTAGCCACCAGCGTTGCGCCGCGCTCGGTGGCGATGTCGGTCAGCGCTTTGATGGCCTGCTCACTGCGCGAGGGGTCAAGCGCTGACAACGGCTCATCGACCAGCAACAATTGCGCGTTCGACGCCAAAATGCGCGCCAACCCCACGCGCTGACGTTCACCGCCAGACAGGCGGTCCACTCTCTCAAACAGTTTTTCGGCCAAGTCAAACCGGCTTAACGCGGCATCAGCCAACGCGATGTTTGTCGGGTAAAACAAGCTGCTCAGGCTTGCCCAGATCCCCATTTGCGGCAGGCGCCCGGCCAGCACTGCGGTGACTACGCGCTGGCGCGGAGGTAGTGGCGGTACTTGTGGGGCTAAAAACATGCTGCCGCGCAACTTCTGCAGCGCGCTGACTGGCAAACTCCAAGGGTCAACTTCGCCTAATTTGAGCTGGCCGGTTGTGGGCTTTAAAGCACAGGCAATGAATTGAAGCAACGTGGTTTTGCCCGCGCCCGACGGGCCAATAATGGCGACATGCTCCCCGGCTTGCACTACCAACGAAACATGCCGAACCGCGTCCGGCACATTGCCCTTGGCTGCCGGGTGGCGGGCCGATGCATCGGCCAGAAAAACGCGCACTCTGCTTACTTGTCTATTTACTTAAGCAGCCCGGCGCTGCGCGCGGCAGCTTCAATACCGCGGTAGTTTTCGGGCACCGTTGCGATGTATTTGCTGGCGCGGTTCAGGTCCAAAATTTCTTTGCCTTCAGGCGTTTTCGGGTCGATGTCCAGCAGCGCTTTTTTCACCCGCTCACGTTGGGCTGCTGGCATGTCTGCATGCACTGACCAGTTGTAGTTAAAGTACCCCGGCGTTGTGAAGAACACCACCGCTTCCTTGTCGCTGACCTTGCCTTCTTTGACAAACTTGTTCCACACCGTGATGTCAAGCGCAGCCGCATCAACCTTGCCGCTGACAACAGATGCAATGGTGGCGTCATGCGCGCCCGAGTAAGCCACGCGCTTGAAGTCTTTGTCTGGGTCAATTTTGCTGTCAAGCAAAAAACTGCGCGGCATCAAATGGCCAGACGTGGACGATTGCGAGCCAAAGCTGACCTGCTTGCCTTTGAGGTCCGCCAGCGTTTTGATGCCTGAATCAGGCTTGGTGATAAATACCGATTGGAATTTGGTGTCTTCCTCACGCTGGGCTATCGGCACAATTTTGCCGCCCGACCGCACGCTGGCCTGCACAAAAGTAAAGCCGCCAAACCAGACCATGTCAACCTGCTTGTTAACCAGCGCTTCAACCGCGGCGGGGTAATCTGAGACCGGAATGAACTCAACTTTTTGTCCGAGTTTGCTTTCAAGGTACTTAACAATTGGGCCGAACTTACGGGTTTGCTCAGTCGCAGCTTCTTCCGGGATGGTGGTTACACGGAAAACAGTTTGCGAAAAAGCTGTGCCAGCTACAGCAAACGTGGCCACTGCCAACATTGATTTCAGGACTACACGACGCATAAAAAACTCCCTCGAAAGACTTACAAAGAATCAACCGGAGATTCTCGCAGGAATGCAACTTCCATGCGGTGTACTGCAGCCTAAAGGCCATTGCACGGTACATGTTTCAAAAAGCGGCTTGACGCGCGCCCGAATGCTTGGCACGCAAGTTGCGGTGCCACAACGTTCGCCAAACCCCTTCATTTTTTAAACCAATAACCACTGCCGGGCAGCGGTTTCCTCAGGAGCAAGCATGAAACGTCGTGAAATACTGGCCGCTGGCGCCGCCTTGTTAGCAGCACCTGCTTTTGTTCATGCACAAAGTGCTTGGCCAACCCGTGGCCCAATAAAGCTGGTCGCGCAGTTTCCGCCGGGCGGCCTGGTGGACACGGTATCGCGCCTGATGGCGCCGCACCTGTCGCAAGCGCTGGGGCAAACCGTGGTAGTTGAAAACCGCGCAGGTGCAGGCGGGCTGGTGGGCACCGACTACGTTTCCAAGCAAGCGGCCGACGGCTACACCCTGCTGGTCAGCCATGCTTCGGTGCACATCTATGCAACAGCCACACGTAAAGTCATGCCGTTTGACCCGGTGAATGACTTCACTCACATGGGAATGCTGGTTGAAGCGCCGATGGTGCTGCTGGTAAGGGCGCAGTCGCCGTACCAAACATTTGAGCAATACCTGACCGCTGCTAAAACCAAGCCAGTGCGTTATGGGTCATCTGGCATTGGTTCAGCCAACCACCTGTTTGGCGAAATGCTCAAAATTGAAGGCAAAGCGCCCCAGCACGACCACATTCCCTACCAGGGCAGCGCACCTGCCATGCAGGACTTACTCGGCGGGCAGATCGACAGCGTGCTAGACCCCATCACTACCAATGTGGCGCAGCTCAAAGCCGGGTCGTTGCGGGCATTGGCCGTATCTACCCCCAACCGGCTACCTGCCCTGCCCAACATTCCAACGTTTGCCGAACTCGGCTTTCCCAAACTGACTGGCTCACAGTGGCTGGGTTTGTCGGCGCCGAAGGGGCTACCAGCGCCCATCTTGCAGCGCTTGACTGCGCTGATCCCAGAAATTCTGGCCAAGCCTGATATTGCTGCCAGACTGGAAGAAATTCAAACCTTGCCACGCAAAAATGCGGTGGTCGGTACCGAATTCGTCAAACTCATCAACGGGCAGATCGACACCTGGCGCGCCGTAGCCAAGCTGGCCAATGTTGAGGTGATAACATAATTTTTACGCCCGAAATACGCACGCCATACAGCCGCAGGAGACCTTTTTAGTGACCACAGCCCATGCCATTTCAAGCGACCCTGCAACAGCGGCAGAAGTCGTCAACGAGTTCTTGCGGCTCATCATGTTGCCGGACCCGGTAGCAGCCAGCCGCTACACCGCACCGGGCATGAAGATTCTTTTCACGGGTGGGCGCGCCATGAGCGCACCAGCGGACTGCACCAAGTTCAATGCATCGCGCTACCAATGGGTGAAAAAGCGAATCGACCGCACCGAAACGGTGATTGCAGGCTCGAACGGTGCAGCGCCTGACGAATATGTGGTTTACAGCCTGGGCACCTTGTACGGGGAATGGCCAGACGGCACACCTTTTGAAGGCAACCGCTATGTTGACCGCTATGTAGTCAAAAGCGGGCTGATCACACACATGGACGTGTGGAATGACAGTGCCGAATGGCTGTTGGTACGTGCGGGCCTGGCCGTCCTTTGACTGATGGCTGCGATCTACACCGGCCACCTGCCCACCCATAACCGTTTCGACTACCAGGCGATTCATCAGCGCAAAACCTACCGCTGGCCGAATGGCGCGGCTCTGGCGGTATACCTGGGTTTTAACATCGAGCACTTTGCCTTTGGCGAAGGCATGGGCGCAGCCATTGGCCCGGCCAGCCCACAACCCGATGTGCTGAACTACAGCTGGCGTGAATACGGAAACCGAGTGGGAGCGTGGCGCTGCCTTGACTTGTTTGACAGCCTGGGCATGCCAGCAGCGGCATTGATTAACACCGCGCTTTATGAC
>JANPDQ010000275.1:0-4402 GCA_031431575.1 Polaromonas sp. | reverse complement strand
CTGAAAAATCAGGTTCAGTGTGCCCTCAAAGCTTGCATCAGCTGCTATAGCTTTTGCTGCAGCCAACAGCATGGCGGTGTGCCCGTCATGCCCGCAGGCGTGCATCAGGCCGGGCTTGCTGCTGGCCCAATCAAGGCCTGTGGACTCTTGAATCGGCAGCGCGTCCATGTCTGCACGAATGCCCAGCGCGCGGCTACTTTGCCTACGTTTTAAGACGCCCACCACGCCGGTGCCGCCCATGCCCCGATGCACTGTGTAACCCCAACCCGCAAGCTTGGCAGCCACCAGGTCACTCGTGCGGTGCTCTTCAAACGCCAGCTCAGGGTGGCGATGAATATCGCGCCTGAGCTGTATGAACTCACCTACTTTGCCGACCAGCGAATCACCCATGTAGCTCATGTTTTTGTTGCCTCAGCTTTAAGTCAGTTATTGCGGCTGTAAATTGATCGCTTTGGCAATGGCGCGGAACTGCGCTGTGCCGTCTGCATAGGCTTTGTCCATCGCTTGCAGCGACAACGGCTTGGCAACCACCTGGCTGTTGGCCTCCAGGCCGCTGCGCACGGCGGGGTCGCTCAATGCATCAGTGATGGCTTTGTAGATGACTTGAACAACTGGCTCAGGCGTTTCTTTTTTTACAAAGTAGCCTGTCCAGATGTTAAAGGCGAAGGTTTTGAGCGACTTGCTTTCGCTGATGGCTGGGTAGTCTTTAAAGGACTCAATGCGCTCGCTGTTCAGCATGGCCAGCACTTTCAGTTTGCCTTGCTTTTGCAGCTCAACATTCGCCTTGCCCATCGGTGCCAAGAAAATATCGACTTGCCCACCCATCACGTCTTGCAGCGCAGGTGCAATACCTTTGTACGGCACATGCGTCATCGGTATGTTGGTCACTTTAGACAAGTGCTCGCCCAGCAGGTGATAGAACGATCCTGGCCCTACGCTGGCGTAAGTGATCGGCCGACCTGCGCTGGCCTCTTTGCGGGCGTAGTCCAAAAACTCATCGACGTTGTTAACCGGCAAGTCTTTGCGCGTTACAAAACCAATTTGCGCGGTGGCAATCATTTGCACCAGGCGAAAGTCTTCGCTCTTGTACTTGACGGCTGAAATAGCCAACGGCGCCAGAATCAATTCATTGGGCGAACCTTGAAAAATCATTTGCCCGTCTGGCGGTGCGGTCAACACCTTTTGCGCGCCTATAGAACCGCTGGCACCGCCGAGGTTTTCAACCAGCACAGGTTGACCCATGTTTTTAGCGAGCGTGGTGTTGACGGTTCGGGCAATCACGTCAGACAAACCGCCCGCTGGGTACGGCACCATCAGCGTGACGGGCTTGGTCGGGTAGGTATGCGCGCAAGCAGCGCTGGCAAGCAGCAAACCGCTAAACAAAGCGGCGAATCGGTTGAGTTTGTAGGTCATGTCTCGGCTTTCGAATATTTATTAAGGTGAAGGGGCGATCGAATCGTAATCAGCCGTTTTTATAATGTCTAATGCATTGTTGTATAGATTTGCATAACTTTTATGAATACTCAAAGCTCGTCATGACGCTTGTTCAGCTCCGGCATTTGATTGGGCTGGCTGCCACAGGCTCGTTCAGCCAGGCGGCTGAAAAACTGCATCTGACGCAACCCGCACTGAGCCGAAGCATCAAAGCGCTGGAAGACGAATTGGGCCAAAGCCTGTTCGACCGCATCGGCCACAAAAACGAGCTGACCACATTCGGCACGCACATCGTGCAGCGCGCCCGGGTGCTGGTAGACGAGGCCAACGAGCTGCGCCAAACCAGTCTGCAGCTGCATAAAGGTGAAATGGGCCTGTTCCGCATCGGCATGGGCTCAGGTCCAGGCGCGATGCTGATGACACCGCTGTTGATGCTGATGGCTACCCACTACCCCAAAGCGCACATTGATATCTCGCGCGGCAGCACCACGCTGCTGGTGCAAGCACTGCGTGAACGCTTGCTGGATGCGCTGATTTTGGACATTCGCTCAATGCAGCCCTCGCCTGATTTAAAGGTGGACGTTTGCCAAGAAATGACGGGCGCTTTTATGTGCCGCCCTGGCCATCCGCTGACCAACAAAACCAGGGTGACTTTTGCCGAGTTGTGCCGCTACCCGGTAGCGTCAACGCCGCTTAGCGATGAGGTCGCAAGGATTTTGATGGAACGGTTTGGCCCTGACGCGCACCCTGACAGGCTGGTCAACCTGCGGTCAGAAGAAATATCCAGCCTGCTCGATGTGGTGCGCAGCAGCGACGCGGTGGTGCTGACCATTCGCGCCGCAGCGCCAGATTTGTTAGAGGTGCCCATGTCGCCGCCCTTGAATGCCAAGGCCCGGTTTGGCTTGGTCACGATAGCCGCATGCACCGAGCCACCGCTGATGGACAAGGTACGCGCGCTGATGCAGGGCATATTGCGAGATTCAACCGCCACAGCGGCCAAAACAGCTCCAAGGCCTGAAAAACGCTCAAAAAAGCCTAAAATAAGTATCTTTTAAGGCTCTAGCCCAATAAATATGGGCGTAAGCAGCTATACATTAAATAGCAAATACCTCTTCATAAATGCCCTTTCTCACCGCCGCCCTGTACAAGTTTGTTGAGCTGCCCGACTTTGCCGAGCTGCAAGCGCCGCTGCTGGCCGTGTGCGAGGCGCATGGCATCAAAGGCACGCTTCTGCTGGCTGCTGAAGGCATCAACGGCACGATAGCCGGGTTGCCTGACGATGTGAAAGCGGTGCTGTCTTACTTGCGCAGTGATGAGCGCATTAAAGGTCGATTAGCCACGCTGGAACACAAAGAATCATGGGCCAGCGCCATGCCGTTCTACCGCATGAAGGTGCGGCTAAAAAAAGAAATCGTCACGCTGGGTGTGCCTGACGTTCACCCGGCCTTGATGGCGGGGCAATACGTTAAGCCCGATGCATGGAACGAGCTGATAGCCCAACCCGGCGTGGTGCTGGTCGACACGCGCAACGACTACGAAGTGTCGATAGGCACGTTTGCAGGCGCGGTAAACCCAGCCACCGCCAGCTTTTCAGAACTGCCTGGCTGGGTCGAGCGCGAAATGCAAAACGGCGGCAAACTGGCTGAGGTAGACGGCGTCAAACCCAAAGTCGCCATGTTTTGCACAGGCGGCATTCGCTGCGAAAAGTCCACCGCATTTTTAAAGTCCAAAGGCTTTAGCGACGTGTACCACCTGCAAGGCGGAATTTTGAAATACCTGGAGACCGTGCCCGAAGCCCAAAGCACCTGGCAAGGCCAGTGCTTCGTATTTGACGAGCGCGTATCCGTGGGCCACGGCTTGGCTGAGGGTGATTTGGAGCTGTGCAGGTCATGCCGTGACCCGATCACCACGCAGGCCAAAGCATCACCCCTGTACGAACGCGGCGTGAGCTGCCCCGGCTGCCACGCCCGCACAACAGACGAGCAAAAAGCCGGTTACCGCCAGCGGCAAAAGCAGGTTGATTTGGCTGAGGCGCGCAAGCAGGCGCACATTGGCAAGAAACAGGATGCAGCACGCGGCGCTGCGCAAAGTACGTCGCAAAAGCAGTGACCGCAGCCCTGCCCGTTTTGTACAGCTTTCGCCGCTGCCCGTATGCGATGCGCGCCCGGCTGGCGCTGGCTATAAATGGCGCTGAATACGAGCTGCGCGAAGTGTCTCTGAAAAGTAAACCGCCTGAGATGCTGGCGTTGTCCCCCAAAGGCACCGTGCCCGTACTGGTGCTGCCAGGTGGCCAAGTCATCGACGAAAGCCTGGACATCATGCGCTGGGCGCTGGCGCAGAACGACCCTCGCGGCTGGCTAACTCAAGGCTCCCAAGAAGAGATGCAAGCCTTGATCGCAGGCAACGACGGCAAGTTCAAACACGCGCTAGACCGCTACAAATACCCAAACCGCTACCCGCTGGAATCTGGCGGCGATGTGCAGGCGTTTGCACGGGCGCAGCGCTTTGAAGCCGTAAGCTCGCTGCAATCACTAGAGCCACGTTTAAGCCAAGGCTGGCTATTCGGCCGGCAAGCCAGCCTGGCAGACATGGCCACCCTGCCGTTCGTGCGACAGTTTGCGCATACCGATGCGGATTGGTTTGCGGCGCAGCCTTGGCCGCAGTTGCAGGTTTGGCTGGCACGTTTTGAGGCCAGTAGGTTGTTTGAAAGCGTGATGGCGAAGCATCAATCGTAGCAGAAGGGGATTTAGACACACTACGCTTTTAGGAGCTATTTACGCCCGTATTTATTGGGTTTCAGGTTGAATGCTTACTACGCAGAGCGACCTCGATTTGCACGTCCCTTTCTCCAAGCTTCCAACAACTCGGTGCTCCCACCCGCAACCTGCAAAAGCATTTGAAGGGATAGGATGGCTCCTGGAACAATCCCTTCCTCGTCAATCTCTGTATCCGAATAGTCAGGATTGGT
>JANPDQ010000274.1:0-7403 GCA_031431575.1 Polaromonas sp. | reverse complement strand
GCCGCTCATCGGCTTTTCAGGCAGCCCCTGGACGCTGGCCTGCTACATGGTCGAAGGCGCGGGCTCTGACGACTACCGCCAGGTCAAAACCATGATGTACCAGCGCCCTGATTTGATGCACAGAATGCTGGAAATCAACGCCGACTCAGTCGCGGAGTATTTAAACGCGCAAATTGAAGCGGGCGCGCAAGCGGTCATGATTTTTGACAGCTGGGGCGGCGTGCTGTCAGACGCGGCTTTTCATGAATTCAGCCTGGCCTACACGGCCAGGGTGCTGGCCAAGCTCAAGCGCAGCCATGATGGCGTGGTGATTCCGCGCCTGGTGTTTACCAAAGGCGGCGGACTGTGGCTTGATGCCATGGGCAAGCTCGACTGCGAGGTGCTGGGGCTGGACTGGAACGTTAATTTAGGCAAGGCCCGGGCGCAAGTCGGCACTAATGACAAGTCTGGAAGCAACGCAAAAGCGTTACAAGGCAACCTTGACCCCAACGTGTTGTTTGCAAACGCCACTCAGGTTGAAGCCGAAGCTACTAAGGTGCTGGACAGCTTTGGCCAGCCGCATACGGATGCAAAAACGACCGGCCCAACGCATATTTTTAACCTGGGACACGGCATCAGCCAGTTCACGCCGCCCGAAAACGTTGAAGTGCTGGTCAACGCAGTGCATGCTCACTCTCGCAAAATGCGACTGGTTACAGCTTGATCTGAGCAGCGCTGCGCTGCAAGATCGCCCAATGGCGAATAAATGGCGAATTCATGGCGATTGTTAGCACAAAATTCGCCTTGCCCGCTGGTACTTATGCACAAAAATTATGTTGCGGTATTGTGACTGAGCAGTCACAAACCCCACCCCGCTATAAAACCGATAGCGCTCGTAAGTTGTTGATTTATATAGGTTTAGTAAACTGCTTTTTTTTGCGGCATTTTGATGAAACCCTTGATTTCAAAGGCCTTGAGCGTTTGAAGGTCAATCTATCAACAAAGTTATCCACAGAAATCCTGAAGAACTTCAAACCATCAATAAATCAAGCACTTAGCGCTGTTTATGCATGTACTTTGGGTGAATTGCCCCGCAGTTTGCGCAACGCGGAAGCCCGGATATGACCTTTTGGCTGGCTGTGGTGGTGGCAGCGCCCGCACACAGCGGTGTAGGCGGGCCGCTAACGTACCGAAGTGAGGACAGCCTAACCGCTGGCACACTGGTACGCGTGCCTTTGGGCAAACGCGAGGTGTTGGGCGTGGTGTGGGCACAGCTTGCAGACAGCGGCGGTCTGCTTGAAATGCAGACCAAAGCGATCGGGGGAACGCTCGACGGGCTGGCACCGCTGCCGGAGTCTTGGCGGCGTTTGGTTGAATTTACCGCCGGCTACTACCAGCGCTCACTAGGCGAAGTAGCATTGGCCGCCCTGCCGCCACAACTGCGAGAGCTGAGCGGCGTGCAACTGGCGCGGCGGCTCAAGCGGGCGACTGTAGACACCAGCACCCCGGAAAATGCTATTACTTTAGCAGCGCTCAGCGCCCAACAACAGTGCGCTATCGACCTATTTGATGCTAAAAACGGCTTAAAAAACACCCCTGCGCTGCTTTTTGGCGCCACCGGCAGCGGTAAAACCGAGGTCTACCTGCGCCTGGCGGCCATTGCGCTGGCGCGCGACGCCAGCGCGCAGGTGCTGGTGATGGTGCCTGAAATCAACCTCACGCCGCAACTGCAGGCCCGGTTTGAAGAACGTTTCGCGCATTTGGGCCTGGAGCGGGTTGTGCCTTTGCACAGCGGCTTGAGCCCGGCACAGCGCCTTAAAAGCTGGCTGGCGGCACATTCTGGTCAGGCAAGGCTGATTTTGGGCACCCGCATGGCCGTGCTGGCGTCAATGCCCAACCTCACATTGATCGTGGTCGATGAAGAGCACGACCCGAGCTACAAGCAGCAAGAAGGCGCGCGTTATTCGGCGCGCGATTTGGCGGTGTACCGCGCCAGTATTCAAAGCGATTGCAAAGTGCTGCTCGGCTCAGCCACGCCGTCGCTTGAAAGCTGGCAGGCAACCATCAGCGGAAAATATCAACTTTTGCGAATGGATGAGCGGATTGGTGTGGCCCCCACGCTCCTCGCTCCGCGTAGTTCGCTGCACCTTGCAGGCCGCCACTCGCCAGAGGCTTCGTTTCTGGCCCCTGTCCAAATTTGCACTGGCAAATTTGGAGCCGCAGGAGCCAGCCCCGAGGGGGCCGCTGCGCCTACGGACTGGCAAAGCCAGATCCGTGGCCCCGGTTTGAATAAACATGTAGACGGGGCGCTGGACACTCTCCTGCGCCCTTTGGAAGAGAGCGGGGGCATGGGCAGCGCTTCTCAATCGGTTGGCCGGCTTCCCACCGTTCGCGGCATCGACATGAACCACCAGCCCAGGCACTGCGTCATCGCCCCGCCGCTGGTGAAGGCGATTGAGCAGCGCATTGCGCGCGGCGAACAATCGTTGATTTTTTTGAATCGGCGCGGTTACGCCCCGGTGCTGGCGTGCCACGACTGTGGCTGGAAGAGCGAATGCCCGCATTGCAGCGCTTACCGGGTTTTTCACAAAATTGACCGCAGCCTGCGCTGCCACCACTGCGGCTTTACCGAGCGCGTGCCGCGCGCCTGCCCCACCTGCGGCAACATCGACATTGCGCCAATCGGGCGTGGCACCGAGCGCCTGGAAGAACACCTGGCTGAGCTGCTGGCCAACGTCAAACGCCCAGACGGCAGTGCGGTACGCATAGCGCGGATTGACGCTGACAGCACCAGGCTAAAAGGCGCGCTACAGCAGCAACTCGCCAGCGTGCATGCGGGCGAGGTTGATGTGCTGGTTGGCACACAGATGATTGCCAAAGGCCATGACTTCCGGCACATCACCCTCGTGGCGGCCGTTAACCCCGACGGAGCTTTGTTTTCAAGCGACTTTCGCGCGCCCGAGCGCTTGTTCAGCCTCTTGATGCAAGCCGGTGGCCGCGCCGGACGAGACGCCGCGCGCAGCTCCACCAGCGAAATGTGGGTGCAAACCTTTCACCCGCAGCACCCGCTTTTTACCGCCCTCAAAACCCACGACTACCCCAAGTTTGCGGCCCAACAACTGCAAGAGCGCAAAGCCGCAGGCTTGTCACCGTTCGGCTTTTCAGCCCTGGTGCGCGCTGAAGCCAAAGCGCAAGACGTGGCGCAGGGTTTTCTAAACGCCGCCATTGCAGCAGCGTGGGCAGCCGGGCTCGAAGGACATGACTTTATTACCGCCTACCCGGCGGTGCCCATGACGATTCAGCGCGTAGCCAACATTGAGCGCGCGCAAATGCTGGTGGAAAGCGCATCACGCACCGCATTGCAACGCTTTTTAGCAGCGTGGCAGCCAGTGCTGTTTGAAACGCGCAAGCAAAGCGAATTTAAAAGTTTGATCCGCTGGGCAATTGATGTGGACCCGCTGGCGATTTAAGGTATTGACCAACTAAGACTTATTCCAGAACTCCGCCAACTGCTCATGCGCTGGTGTTGAAATTTCTGCCTTTTTATCCTCCAGGGCGCGTATCAGCGAGGCGTCCTGGCTGGCAGGCGGTAGAGACTCTGCATCCACATCGGCCAGAAACGCCATCGACCAGTCACCATACTCACGTTTAGCAATGCTCTTGCTGCTGACTTCAATGATGTGTGAATGCAAACTGGATTTCTTGATAAGTTCAAATATCGTGGCCACGCCGCCCTGTGGGCCTTCAAGATACTGCATGAAATTGCCGTGCGTAAATAGCAGTAAACCCGTTACTTGCTCCTGTGCATTTCGCCGCCGTGCGTTATCGAGAATTCGTTCAAGATCGCTTTTTGCCAGTGGGCGACTGGCCGTTGAGGTGTACACCAACGAGTAAAGATCGGGCCCTTCATCTGTGGTCGTCGTCATATGCAATCCTTGGGTAGAACGGGTTGATGGGTTCGCATGGCGCGCATCAGAGTTTAAATATAGAACATATGAGATTTTTTGCAACTCTGTCTGTGCGGCACCGAACATAGAAAATGCCAAAACGTACCAAAGCCCGAAGCCCGCGCGCTCTTAAACCAGCAAAGCCACAGCCCCAGAAAAAGTAAAAAACGCCAACACCGTCGACAACAAAATAATCCGCGCGATCCGCCCGTTGTCGGCGTTAAAGCGCTCGGCCAGCAGCGCCACATTGCTGGCGCTAGGCAGCGCGGCTACCAGCACCACAACTGTCAGCGCAAAGCGGTCTAGCGGCAAGCCCACTTGAATGGCAACCAGGCCAAAAAGTAGCAGCAGCAAAGGGTGCAGCACGAGCTTGATGAGTACCACTGGCAAATAGTCGTCCAGCGGCGTGCCATGTTTGCTGTTGGCCTGCGAGCGCGCCAACACCGCACCAATCGTGAAGAGCGCCACCGGAGACGCAGCATCAGCCAGCAGGCCCACGGTTTGCATTACCGGCGTTGGCAGCACCCATTGAAAAGCCGACGCCAACGCACCGCCCAAAATGGCCCACGGCATCGGGTTCATGGCAACGCCTTTGAGCGCGTTTTTAGCCGCCACACCTACCCCGTGGCTACCAGCCCCATCGAGCCGCGACAGTGCAATGCACAGCGAGCTGGTCACCACCAGGTCAATCACTATCGTCACAATCGCCGGGCCCGCCGCTTTTGCGCCAAGCAGCGCAACCAGCAGCGGCACACCCATAAAACCCGTGTTGGGGAAGGCGGCCACCAGCGCGCCAAATGAGGCGTTGTTCCAGCCAATATTGCCCCGGTGCGTGACAGCAATCGTGAAACCCACCATCACCAGCGCACACAGCAAATACACCGCCACCAGCGTGCCATCTAGCAACTGCGCAATGGGGGTGGAGCTGCCAAAGCGGTACAGCATGCACGGCAGCGCAAAGTACAAGACAAAGGTGTTCAGCCCCGGAATAGCCGCCTGCGGCAACCATCCCCGGCGCGCCGCGATGTAGCCGCACAGCACCAGCGCGAAGAAAGGGAAGGTGACGAGCAGGATGGCGAACATGGGAGAGTGGTGAGTGTCTGGCTGGTCAATTGCAACGCTACAAAATAAATAGCTGCTTGCGCCTGATTTTATTTGGCTAGAGGGCTAAAACATGGGTAAGACATGCGCTTTTTGTGTTTGTGCGGCCTCCAACAGACTCAAGGCAGATTTTCGTGTATTTTGACATGCAATAAACAGCGAGCATCTTCGAGACACTAAAATTTACCATGCAATATTGGCATACTAAACTACAATTACATGGATGAATAATCGTATTTATGCCGATAAGTTGCAGTTGCTTCTCAGCGAATTCCCGGCGGTGGTGCTTCTCGGGCCGCGCCAAGTGGGCAAAACAACATTGGCACTAGATTGGGTCGCCGGTTTAGGCGACAAGGCGCTTTATTTGGACTTGGAGCTACCTTCAGCCCAACGCCAACTAGAAGACGCTGAAGGGTTTTTACTCGCGCAAAAGGGGCGGCTTGTAGTACTTGATGAGGTGCAGCGCGTGCCCGGTTTGTTCGCCGTTTTGCGTAGCGCGATTGACCAGCGCCGCCGGGCAGGTGAGCAAGTTGGCCAGTTCTTACTGTTGGGTTCAGCCAGCGGCGAGCTGCTGGGGCAGGCATCTGAAAGCCTGGCAGGGCGCATTGCCACCCTGCAGATCACGCCCTTTCAAGCGCGTGAACTGGCACAGCTCACTGATTCAAAATCCGTAGCCATCAATGCAGAGATCGAGTCCGCGCTGTGGCTGCGCGGCGGCTTTCCACTGTCCTATCTGGCACGCAGCGACGCGGCCAGCATGCGTTGGCGTGAATCGTTTATCACCACCTACCTCGAGCGTGACATTCCTGCACTGGGCCTGCGCATACCTGCCACCACACTGCGCAGGCTGTGGACAATGCTGGCGCACCACCAAGGGGGGTTGCTGAACCAGTCACAACTGGCAGGTGCCTTGGGCATATCAGGCAGCACCGTGGCCCGATACATTGATGTGCTCAATGACTTGATGCTGGTGCGCAGGCTGCTGCCCTGGGTGGGCAACGTGGGCAAACGCTTGGCACGTTCCCCCAAGGTGTATGTGCGCGACTGCGGCTTGGTGCACGCATTGTTAGGCCTGCCCAGCCTGGAGGCCCTGCTGGCGCACCCGGTAGCAGGTAGCAGCTGGGAAGGCCATGTGCTGGAGCAACTGATAGCGGCCGCGCCAGAGGCGGAAGCCAGCTTTTATCGCACCTCCAATGGCGCAGAAGCAGACCTGGTGCTTACCCCGCGCAACGGCCCGGCTTGGGTGATTGAAGTCAAACGCTCAAGCGCGCCCAGCGTGTCACGTGGTTTTCACCAAGCTGCCAACGACGTAGCCGCAGGGCGCAAGTTGCTGGTAGCAACCGTAACGCAAACTTACAGCACCAAAGATGGCGTGGAAGTCATGCCACTGCTAGCCGCCGTATCGGCAGTGGCAAACGGTTTAGGTTGAGCGTTGAATATTCAGTATTCATTTGATAGCTGCTTGCGCCCGGATTTATTGGGCTAGACGCCTTAAACAACGGTAAAAAGTACTTTTTTTGTTTTTTGAAGGTTTCAGCGACGGCGAATCGACTGTGCATATTGGATGTTGTAACTGGCAATATGCATAAACGTCTGGCCGTTATGATTCTGAGGCTGATTTGCTGAACCTCTTTCACCGCCTCCTGCCAGAATCCACTCCCCGAATTGATCCTCCCGAATGTCCGACCCCCTGGCCGATGGCCTGAACCTGGCCCAGCAAGAAGCCGTTAACTACATGCACGGCCCTTGCCTCGTTTTGGCGGGGGCGGGTTCTGGTAAAACTCGGGTGATCACGCACAAGATTGGGCGGCTGATTCAATCCGGCCTCAAAGCCGAGCAGATTGCGGCCATTACCTTTACCAACAAGGCCGCTGCCGAGATGCGGGAGCGCGCCAAAAAGCTGATCGGCCGACCTGCCAAGGGCGTGCTGATTTGCACGTTTCACTCGCTGGGCATGCGCATGCTGCGGCAAGACGGTGAGGTGCTGGGTTTAAAGAAGCAGTTTTCGATACTTGACACCGACGACGTGACGAGCATCATTAAAGACGCGGGTGGCGGTACCGATGCAGCGACGGCGCGGCAGTGGCAGTGGACGATCAGCCGCTGGAAAAACATGGGTTTGAACAGCGAACAAGCATCAAAAATTGCCAGTGGTGAAGAAGAAGCCCTGACAGCCCGCATCATGGCGCGGTATGAAGAGCGTTTGACGGCTTACCAAAGCGTGGATTTCGATGATTTGATTGGCCTGCCGCTCAAATTACTGCAAGAGCACGATGCGGTGCGCACCAAATGGCAAGAATCGCTAGGCCACGTACTGGTAGATGAATACCAGGACACCAACGCTACGCAATACGAGGTGCTGAAGTGTTTGGTAGG
>JANPDQ010000273.1:0-5161 GCA_031431575.1 Polaromonas sp. | reverse complement strand
AATAGCCTGCACCAGCGTGGTGGTTTTGCCAGTGCCGGGCGGGCCGTGGATGATGGCCACATCCTGGGCCGCCATCACATGCCGCACGGCGGCCAGCTGCGATTCGTTGAGCAGGCTGGGGTAAAACAAGTCATCGGCCTTGTGCGCGCGAAACCTCGCCTGACGGGCGCCCAACAGAGTGTCACGCAATTCGGCTAAGCGGTTTCCGTGGGCGCGCATCACTTCGCTCAGCGCGTTCTCCATCTCGCGGTAGCTCACCTCGTCGAAAGTCAAGTCAATGCCTAGCCTGGCGCTACTAATTACCCAGTCAGGAAGCTCTTCCTTTGTGGTTGCCAGCAACAGCTTATTGCGACGTACGCTGGTGATCACGCCATTGAGCGCAGGCAGGTCGCCAGCTGCATTCGAGTGGCCCGGCACATTGCTAAACAGCGAAGCATTCTTGCCCACCTGAAACAAGTGCAGGCCTTGTTGGTCGGTTGCTCGCTCCAGCTCCAGCACCACTTTGCCGCCAAAGCCGATGTCTTGCCTGGTGATAGTAATGGGGTACCAGGCGAAGCCGCGCCGCTGGCGCTCCTGAATGCTGGCCTTGGCATTTTTAAGTTTGAACTGTGCCGCGTCTTCCTTTTGCTCAAGTTGCATGAGTGCCCGCACGTGGCGCAACTCTTTTTCAACAGCGCACGAATTGGTGGGTGTGTCAGTGGGGAAAACGTCGGTGGGGCCAGCGTCGGCGTCGGCCAATGGAATAAAGATTTAACCGCTCCAAATTTTGAAATAACTCGTCACTTTAAGTCAGGTAGCAATTGCTGACTGATTTGGGGGGATGCCAACTTCAGGCAAAAAGTTTTTGCACAGTCAGTTGACATTTAGATCAGTGCGCACATAATACGTGTGGTCGAGTTTAAAAAGGCAAACATGAACATCACTCTATCCGTAGACGAACAAGTCGCTCAGCGCGCCCGGGAGGCTGCGCAAAAAATGGGCAAAAGCTTGAACCAGGCCGTCCGAGATTACCTGGAGCAACTCGCGGGAAGTGGCAAGCGCGGCCAGCAGTGGGAACAGTTTGAAGCGCGTTGCTTGCAGTCGTCTGCCAAATTGAAAGGCTGGCGCTTTAACCGCGATGAAGCCAACGAGCGATAACCGCTGACTCGACGCAGACTCGAAGACGCCAAACACATGCCTACCCGAAGCTTTATTGACACCAACGTTCTGGTCTACGCAGAGGCCAGCGACGAGCCCGCCAAACAGCGCCTTGCGCTTGATTTGCTCAAACAATTGTTTGAAACGACCAGCGGCGTCTTGTCAACCCAGGTGCTGCAAGAGTACTGCAACGTCGCTATCAAAAAGCTAAAGCTGCCCGCAGCGCACATCCGCGCACAACTAGACCTGTATGAGCAGTTTGAAGTAGTCCAAGTCACCCCCGCCATCATTCGCGCAGGGCTGGATTTGCACCAGACCCGCAGCGTGTCGTTCTACGACGCCATCGTGCTGGCCAGCGCGCAAACGGCGGGGTGCAGCGTGCTGCTGAGTGAGGATATGAATGCGGGGGAGCTTGTGGCTGGGGTGCGGGTGGTGAATCCGTTCGCGGTAATTTGAGGTAGAAGTTTCAAGCCAACAAACTAGAACACGTTGGTTTTATAAGTAAGTAACCGCATTATTTTCTATTCGAACGATATTTTTATCTTGAAGTCTAGTCAAGATATTTTCCAAAGCTTGCGGCGTCTCAGTCTTATTGATTATTGACTTCAAATGACTTAAAAAAGATTTCAGTTTGGAGGGACGCTTGTCTCCCATTTTCTCAAACGCTTTTTTAATCTTTGAGACCAATTGCAATTCTGAGTCGACCGGAAATTTCGATCGAATCTGTTTTTTGGCTGGGACCGCTCTCTTAGCTCTTTTATTGCCAGTGGATTCGATTTTTACTTTTGCTGGGCTGACTAATATTTTTGGCGATGACCTTTTGGCTACTAAGGCTGCCCCGGCAGTCGCCTTGGTTTTTATAACTTGAGTAGGTTTTTTGACCACAGATTTCATCTGTTTGACCTTAGCCGTGATTTTTACTGCTGGTTTTTTGGCCTTATAACCAATCCGTTTTACAGAAAATCCAAGAATTTTTCCGTGCGCAATCATCGGGTCGTATCCCTTGTCATTAGCCACCACTACCAGTTGCGCAGTGGGATGTTTTGCAGCAACGTAGCCCAGATAAAACGTCAGTTGAAAATCCAAGGCGTTAGGGCCTTTGCGAGAAAGCGGTACCAGTGTCACTAGCCCGTTTACAGCCGCTAAATCTTCTGCGCGTTTGGTCTGGTTTGGCCCATAGAAAAGCCAAATAACCTTGACGCTTGGCAGCAGCCTAGACAGCTCATCATTTGACGGCTGAACATTTTCATAATCGACGAGCGCGTGTGTTTCCTCCATGTTTTCTCCTTGAGGGAACAAGTTAGCATGAATTTGTCCTGCTTCATGACATTGATTTCTACTCACAAATGTCATAACATACAAGCATCAATATGAGTCGGGAAATCAATATGACTATCCACACCTTCTCCAGCCGAGACTTCACACGTGACGTGTCTGCAGCCAAGCGTGCAGCTGCCAACGGCCCTGTGTTCATCACTGACCGGGGTCGGCCGGCTTTTGCGCTGCTTGAAATTAATGATTACTACCGTATTGCTGGGCAAAAACCGTCTTCACTGCTTGATGTGATGGACGGCATTGCGGGCGGGGACAACATCGATTTCGACCCGCCTCGCCTCAAGCTCACCGTCCAAGGCACCGCGTTTGAATAAGTTTGATTGAAATCGATTCATGTTCGTTCTGGACACCAATGTCATCTCTGAGCTAAGGCGCGGCAAACCTCATCAATCTGCAGTAGTTCGGGCTTGGGCAGCTGGGCAGCCCAGCAGCAAACTTTTTTTGTCAGCCATCACCATCCTTGAACTGGAGATGGGCATCGTTGCGCTGGAGAGACGTACGCCGCCTCAAGGAAATGCGCTTCGCACCTGGCTAATGGGTGTTCGTGAAGCATTTGCCGGTCGCATCTTGCCATTCACCGACACCACCGCAACTATTTGCGCTGCGCTGCATGTACCTAACCCCCGCTCAGAGCGCGATGCCATGATTGCTGCAACAGCGCTTGAGCATGGCTTTACCGTGGTGACACGGAATGAGTCGGACTTTGTAGGTACAGGAGCTGGACTTGTCAATCCGTGGACTCCAGACCCATAGCAGTTATTCCACTGTCACACTCTTCGCCAAATTTCTAGGCTTGTCCACATCCGTTCCCCGCGCTACTGCCGTGTGATACGCCAACAATTGCAGCGGCACAACGTGCAGCATCGGGCTTAAGTAGCCGTAATGCTCGGGCATGCGAATGACGTGCAGGCCTTCGCCGCTTACTAACTTGGTGCCGGCGTCGGCCAGCACGTACAGCACGCCGCCGCGTGCGCGGACTTCTTGCAGGTTGCTTTTCAGCTTTTCCAACAAGCTGTCGTTGGGCGCTACTGCCACCACAGGCATGGCGCTGGTCACCAGTGCCAGCGGGCCGTGTTTCAGCTCGCCTGCGGGGTAGGCCTCGGCGTGGATGTAGCTGATTTCTTTGAGTTTTAGCGCGCCTTCAAGCGCTATCGGGTAGTGCAGGCCACGGCCTAAAAACAAAGCGTTTTCTTGTCTGGCAAAGTCCTCTGCCCAGGCGATGACTTGGGGCTCTAGTGCCAACACGGCGGCAAGCGCAACCGGCAGGTGGCGCATGGCTTTGATGTGTGCGGCTTCTTCAGCATCGGTCAATCGCCCTTTGCTTTGGGCGAGTGCCAGCGTCAGCAAAAACAAGCCTGCCAGTTGCGCGGTGAAAGCTTTGGTCGATGCCACACCAATCTCTACCCCCGCACGGGTGACATACGCCAGCTTGCATTCACGCACCATGGCCGATGTGGCCACGTTGCAAATCGTCAGCGTTTGCGTCATGCCCAACGACTGCGCGTGGCGCAGCGCTGCCAGCGTGTCGGCGGTCTCCCCACTTTGGGTGATGGTCACCACCAGGGTGCGTGGGTTGGGCACGCTGGTGCGGTAGCGGTATTCACTGGCGACTTCTACTTGGCAAGAAATGCCTGCGATTTCTTCTAGCCAATACTTGGCTACGCAACCGCTGTAGTAGCTGGTGCCGCAGGCCAGAATCAGCACCGAATCGATGTCTTTAAACACGCGGTAAGCGTCGTCACCAAAGAGTTCTGGCGTGATGCCCTCCACACCTTCGAGCGTATTGGCAATGGCGCTGGGTTGCTCAAAGATTTCTTTTTGCATGTAGTGGCGGTAAGGGCCAAGTTCAGCCGCGCCGCTGTGGGCGACCACGGTTTTAACTTCTCGCTGCACGGCTTTTTGTGCCTTGTCCAGAATCCAGTATTTGCCGAGCTGGAGGTCAATCAAATCGCCCTCTTCAAGGTACACGATCTGGTCTGTTACGCCCGCAAGAGCCATTGCGTCGCTGGCTAAAAAGTTTTCCTGATCGCCTTTGCCCACGCCCAAAATCAGCGGCGATCCTGCCCGTGCACCCACCACGCGGTGCGGCTCGTCTTTGCAAAAGGCGGCGATGGCATACGCGCCGTGCAGTTGGCCCACGGCGCTTTTCATGGCTTCAAACAAATCACCGTCGTACAAGCTGTCTACCAAATGCACGATGACTTCGGTATCGGTTTGGCTTTCAAACACATAGCCTTTGGCTTGCAGGGCGGCGCGCAGGTCTTCGTGGTTTTCAATGATGCCGTTGTGGACGAGTGCGATCTTTCCGGCTTTTGCGCCTACGGCCCCTGTGCCGTGGCTAAAGTGCGGGTGCGCGTTGTGAATGGCCGGCGCGCCGTGTGTGGCCCAGCGGGTGTGCGCAATGCCGGTGGTGCCTTCTAGTTTGTCGGTGGTGACCTGTTCTTGCAGCTCGGCCACGCGCGAGGTGCTGCGAGCGCGTTTGAGCCCTCCTGCATACACCGCCACGCCGCACGAGTCATAGCCCCGGTATTCAAGGCGCTGCAGGCCCTGCACCAACACTGGGACGATATTGCGGTTGGATACCGCTGCAACAATGCCGCACATATTGGGACTCCTGAAAAAACAATGGGGTGATGCTACGGACTAAATGTTTTTAAATGTGTTTAATATTTACCTATTTATGAAATTA